>JBJTXX010000100.1:0-11511 GCA_046082485.1 Actinomycetota bacterium | reverse complement strand
CCGGCACAACGCCAACTTCTGTGCCGAGCACTTCCTCGAACTGTGCCGTCGGCAGGTGGTGAAGGCCATCGAGAAGTTCGACATGCTGAGCCCCGACGACAGGGTGTTGGTCGCCGTGAGCGGCGGCAAGGACAGCCTTGCCGTGTGGGACCTCCTGGTCGACCTCGGCTATCGGGCCGACGGCCTCTACATCGGCCTCGGCATCGGTGAGTACAGCGACATCTCGGGGGAATACGCGAAACGGTTCGCCGAGGAACGCGGCCTGCACCTGCAGGTCGTCGACCTTCGCAGCGAGTACGGCTACGACATTCCCACTGCCGCCCGCGCCACCCGGCGCGTGCCATGCAGTGCGTGTGGCACGAGCAAGCGTCACCTGTTCGACAAGGCAGCACTCGATGGCGGCTACACAGTGCTGGTCACCGGCCACAACCTCGACGACGAGGCCGCGGTGCTGTTCGGCAACACGCTGCGGTGGGACGTCGAGTATCTCGCTCGCCAGTTGCCGGTGCTGCCCGCCCGCCACGGATTCCCGAAGAAGGTGAAGCCGCTCGTGCGCCTCACCGAGCGTGAGATGGCCGCCTGGTGCATCGTGCGAGGCATCGACTACCTGGTCGACGAATGCCCGATGGCCGAGGGCAACAAGCACCTCGCGTACAAGGCGGCACTCAACCAGATCGAGGCCGAGTCACCCGGCTCGAAGGCGGCGTTCTACCTGAACTTCCTCGACAACATGGCGCCGCTGTTGAGCGGAGTGTCGGCATCGGCCACCGACGAACTCGGTGGGTGCTCCTCGTGCGGCGCGCCCACCACCAGCGACCTGTGCGCGTTCTGCCGCACGGCGCAGAAGGCACGTGCACATGATCCCGTCCCGGTGGAACTGGTGATGGGGAAGGGAAGGCGACGCAAGTGAACCGACCGCTCGACTACGGCGACAAGGTGCTGATGCTCGACAACAAGCAGCGCCGCTATCTCATGACGCTCGCCGACGGCGGTGAGTTCCACACTCATGCCGGGTTCGTGCCGCACGCCGACATCGTGGGGCGCCCGGAGGGTTCGGTGGTGAAGAGCACCAAGGGGGCCACCTACATCGCCCTGCGCCCCACGCTGGAGGACTTCGTGCTCGAGATGCCCCGTGGCGCGCAGGTGATCTACCCGAAGGACCTCGCTCCCATCTGCATGCTGGCCGACATCGGCCCCGGGATGAAGGTGCTCGAGAGTGGCATCGGTTCCGGCGCGCTGAGCATGACGATGCTGCGATGGGGGGCCGAGATCATCGGCTACGAGATCCGGGAGGACTTCCTCAACCGGGCCAGGGCCAACGTGCGCAGCTTCCTCGGCGAGGAAGTGCTCGATCGTTACCACCTTCACCTGCGCGACTGCTACGAGGGCATCGACGAGCGAGACCTCGACCGAGTCGTGCTCGACCTTCCGGAACCGTGGCGGGTGGTGCCGCACGCCATGCAGTCGCTGCGGGCAGGGGGCATTCTCGTCGCCTACACGCCGTCGATCACCCAGGCGGCCCAGACCCGGGAAGCGATGGCCACCCGTGCGTGGAGTGGCACGCGCACCCTCGAGGTGCTGCACCGTGGCTGGCACATCGAGGGCGCCGCGGTGCGCCCCGACCACCGGATGGTGGCCCACACGGGCTTCCTCACGGTGGGTCGCTTCCTCGGCTGAGGCCGAGACACCGACGCGAAGAGGGCGGCCCGTGGGCCGCCCTCTTCCAGAACGTGGATCAGCGAGCGATCAGGGCTCGATGAAGATGCACTCGCCGGGGCACTCCTCGGCGCTCTCGATGACCGCGTCGAGGCGGTTGTCGGGGATGTTGGCCATGCCATCGGCTCCCTGGGGCAGACCCTTGGCGGTGTCGAACCCCTTGTCGCCCTCCACGACGTAGGCCAGGCCATCGTCGAGCAGCGTGAAGACGTCGGGGGCGATTTCCTCGCACAGGCCGTCGCCGGTGCACAGATCCTGGTCGATCCAGACCTTCATGGTCGTCAGTTCTCCTAGTGGAAGCGGGGGGCAGACGTGTGGAGCATACACAGGCCTCCTGCTGAACACCCATTTCTCCGACGGTGTTAGGTTCCGGATCATGAGTGACGGGCACGACGACGAGACCGGTTCGCAGCACGCTGCCGAGGTGGCCTCGTTGCTCGAGGAAGTGGCGCAACTGCGGCAGAAACTGGCCGAGGCACCGCGGCGCCAGCGGGCGCTCGAGGAGCGTCTGCTCGAGACCAAGGGGCAGTTGGCGCAGGCCGTGTCGCAGAACGAGAAGCTCAGCTACACGCTGCGCGAAGCCCGCGAGCACATCGCGACGCTTCGTGACGAGGTCGACAAGCTCAGCCAGCCGCCGTCCGCCTACGGCGTGGTGGTGGGGAAGAACGACGACGGCACCGTCGACGTGCTCACCAGCGGGCGCAAGATGCGGGTGAGCCTGCACCCCGAGGTCGACCACGACACGCTCGCCCGCGGCGCAGAGGTGGTGCTGAACGAGAGCTTCAACGTGGTGCAGGCCCGCAACCCCGAGGCGGTGGGCGAGGTGGTCACCATCAAGGAGTTGCTCGACGACGGTGTACGCGCGCTGGTGACCGGTCGCGCCGACGAGGAGCGGGTCTGCGAACTGGCCGACGCCCTGCGCGGGGTGCTGCTGCGCAGCGGCGACACGATGCGGCTCGACCCGCGCACGAACATGCTGCTCGAGAAGCTGCCGCGACCCGAGGTGGAGGACCTCCTGCTGGAGGAGGTTCCCGACATCAGCTACGGCGACATCGGTGGGCTCGACCTGCAGATCGAGCAGATCGCGGATGCGGTCGAGTTGCCGTTCCTGCACGCCGACCTGTTCGCCGAGCACCAATTGCCGGCGCCGAAGGGAATCCTGCTGTACGGCCCTCCCGGCTGCGGCAAGACCCTGATCGCGAAGGCGGTGGCGAACTCGCTGGCGAAGAAGGTCGCCGAGAAGACGGGTGGCGAGAAGGGGCGCAGCTACTTCATCAACATCAAGGGTCCCGAGCTGCTCAACAAGTACGTGGGCGAGACGGAACGGCAGATCCGCCTCGTCTTCCAGCGAGCCCGCGAGAAGAGCGAGGAGGGCTGGCCGGTCATCGTGTTCTTCGACGAGATGGATTCGATGTTCCGTACTCGTGGCTCTGGCATCAGCAGCGACATGGAGAGCACTATCGTGCCCCAGCTGTTGGCCGAGATCGACGGCGTCGAGGGCCTGCGCAATGTGATCGTGATCGGTGCCACGAACCGCGAGGACCTCATCGATCCGGCCATCCTGCGCCCCGGTCGCCTCGACGTGAAGATCAAGATCGAGCGCCCCAGCGCCGCTGCCGCCGAGCAGATCTTCGCCAGGTACCTCACCGACGAGATCCCCATCGCCGCCGGTGCCGATGTCCCGTCGATGATTCGCACCACGGTCACCGAGATGTACCGCGACGACGAGGCCAACCAGTTCCTCGAGGTCACCTACCAGAACGGCGACAAGGAGACCCTGTACTACAAGGACTTCGCCTCGGGCGCCATGATCGAGAACATCGTGCGCCGTGCGAAGAAGCTGGCGATCAAGCGGGTGATCGCCGGTGGTGCGAGGGGCGTGTGCCTGCAGGATCTGCTCGACTCGATCAAGCAGGAGTACAAGGAGCACGAGGACCTGCCGAACACCACGAACCCCGACGACTGGGCCAAGATCAGCGGCAAGAAGGGTGAGCGCATCGTGTTCCTCCGCACGTTGGTGAAAGGTCGCGAGACCACCGAACGCGAGGGTGGCCGCGCCATCGAACGCGTGGCGACCGGCCAGTACCTCTGATCAGCGGGGCGCGCGTATGCGGCTGGCCGGCTGGTAGTTCGGCCCGGCCGTGACATCGACACGTTGCAGCAGCAACTCGCAGGGCGGTTCGAACTGCTCGGCGAACCACAGCGAACGCTCGTGGCCGAGCAGCCGCCACGGCAGGGTGGTGAGCCGGTCGGTCTCGTCCTCGATGTGCTTGCGCAGGCGCAACCCCTCGTCGGTGACTGCGCCGTCGACCGCCAGACCGCGGCGGTGCAACGACTGCCAGCCGCGTTCGAGGTCGTGGTCGCTGGTGCCACGCGAACGGGGCAACCAGTCCTGCTCGTAGCCCAGCCAGGCGTTGTGCAGGATCGACGCCTCGGCGTGGTCGAGGCCGTGTGCCACCACCAGCGCCCAGTGGGTGTCGCCTCGCCACTCGCGCAGGCAGTTCACCGCATGCCAGCCGAACAGCAGAGGGTCCTCGTGGCGGGGCATTGCGAGGTGGGCCCCGAAGAAGGTGCGGCCCGTGAGCGGCAGGCGAACAACGACTTCCCACAGTTCCGGGCCGATTTCCTGCAGTGGGTCGATGATTGCCGAGGCGTGGTCACGCAGGCCAGCGACGATGGCCTCGTCGCGTGCTTCCCAGTACTCGGCGAAACGCGAGGTGCTGCCCAGCATCGAGAACGCGCCGCGGATCGCGACCGGGCTGATCGATCCGAATGCGGCGATGACGGCGTCCGGGCCGGACCCGGCCAGTGGCGCGCACCTCGCTGCCATGTAACCGAGCGGTCCCGCGAACTGCGGCGGCAGGCCGAGGGCCTCGTAACGCTGAACTGCGCCGGGGTCCCAGAAGATCCAGCCGACGGTGGTCTGCACCGACCGGGCGTTCCGCCGGGTGATGGCCTGCCACGCCTCGTCGTTCAAGGTCACGGAGGCAGTTTGGCAGTTCGTTAGAGTCCCGGCAGGGGAAAGGTGGCGGCGATGGGGAAGCGGTTCGCATGCATGGCGGTGGCCGTGTCGATGCTGGCGGCGTGTTCGGGTGGGGATGAAGCCGCACCGACGGAGACGACGGCGGCGTCCACCTCCGTGGCACCCGCCACGACCACGCAGCCGGTGCCGGAGACCACTGTCCCTACTGCGCCCGTGTTGCTCGCCTCAGCCGCCAGCCGCAGCCTGCTGCCGACGGTGGGCGGCACCCGCGACTACCTGGCGGACGCGCCCGGATGGCTCGAGCCAGCCGACCCGAACGACATCGGGGTGTACGTGCCCGAATGGGACCAGGGTCGGGTCGACGTCGGCAACGGCAACTCCGACGGCGTGTGGGTGCACGACGACATCCGCGCCACCGCGCTCGTGCTGCGCGGTGACGAAACCGTGGTGATGGCGGTCGCCGACGTCTACATGATCTTCGCCGTCGACGCCGACGAGATCGAGCGACGAGCACGCGAGTTGCTGTCGGGTGAGCCGGGTGTCGACGAGGCCCGCTTCGTCATCAGCGCCACCCACAACCACCACGGCCCCGACACCGCGTTCAGCGTCAACGACGAGTGGTACTCGATGATGGCCGATGAGATGGCCAGCGCGATCGCCGATGCGTGGAAGGCCGAGCCGCAGCAGGTGAGGGTGGTGGCCTCCACGGGGGAGCACCGCTTCGGCCAGACCGATGGGCGCGACCCGTTCATCGTCGACCCGCGACTGAACGTGGTGCAGCTGCAGGACGCCGAATCGGCAGCGGCCGTGGCGACCCTGGTGCAGTGGACCAGCCACCCCGAGACCACGCTCGGCTGGGACCCACCGGGCGACTTCAGCGCGGCGTGCGCCGAACAGGGTTGGGGCCCCGACGACTGCAGCGCCGACGGCCGTTACTTCACGGCCGACTACCCGGGCGTGCTGCGTGAGCGACTGCAGCAGGCGGTTGGTGGCGAGGTGCTGTTCTTCAACGGTGCGCTCGGCAACCAGATCGGCCCGGGCGGCGCCGATGTGTGGCAGGTCGACGACGCACACCCGGTCGGCGACGGCGTCACGGCGGCCGACGGCGCACTGCCGGTCGACGGCGCCACCGACCTTCGCACCCGCAACATGGCCCGTACCGAGGCGATCGGCCAGCAGTTGCGGCTCGCTGTCGAGGGCCTGCTCGAGACCGCAACCGAGGTGGTCGATCCGCAGCCGCAGTTCCGGCAGGAGCAGTTCTTCACCCGACTCACGAACATCGGGTTCCGCGTCCTGCTCGCCGATGGCGACCTGGGCTGGCAGGTGCCCGTTGCGTATGTCTGCAGCGCGAAGCCCTTCACCGACGAGACATGTGTCGACGACGGGGGAGAGATGGTCGACGACCCCGTGCTGACACCGCTCGTCGACAGCCAGATCCGCAAGGGTGACGTGCTGCGCACCCGGGTGTCGTTCGTGTCGCTCGGCGACGTGGGGTTCCTGTTCATGCCCGGCGAGCTTCCGCCTGAGCTGGTGCTCGGCCTGCCCGACGACTTCACCACCGACATCGTCAAGTACTACGCCCGTCCGGACCTGCACGCGACCGGAGCCGACTACAGGATTCCCGGCGCGCTGCTCGACCTCGTTCCGACGCGCATCACGTTCACGGTCGGACTCGGGGGCGACGAGCTCGGGTACTGGGTGCCCATCGAGGAGTACCGCCTGCGCTGCCTCGACCTGGTCATGCCCGCCGGTGGCGGCTACACGTGCCAACGTCTCTTCGACGAGGGATTCGCCGTCACCCCCGATGCGGTCGCCGGCACCGTCTGCCGCCAACTCGCCGACCGCCCCGAGGAACTTGAGTTCCTCGGGACGGAGCAGGGGGAGGCCGTGGCGGCAGTGTGCCGTTACGGGCAGGCGCTCGGCCGAGAACTGGGTGAGCCCGAGGAGCACTACGAGGAGACGAACGCCGCCGGCTGGGACCTGGTGGACGACCTCTGGGCGGCGGCCGAGCGGCTGTTCGCCGACTGACGACGGGGTTAGGGTGCCGCCATGGCCATCCCGAAGGTGTGCGGCATCGAGACCGAGTACGGCATACTCGTGCGCGGCCCGGTGCCCGACGCCGCGGCGAATCCCGTCTCGGCCTCGTCGCTGCTGATCAACTCCTACCTCCAGGCGCACCAGCGTCGCGTCGGCTGGGACTTCGACCACGAACGGCCCGGCACCGACGCGAGGGGCTTCAGCGTCGACGACCTGCTGGCACCGGAGGTCGACACACAACTGGTGAACGCCGTGCTCACCAACGGCGCCCGTTACTACGTGGACCACGCCCACCCCGAGATCAGCACGCCCGAGTGTCGCACTGCGTTCGATGCGTTGGTCTTCGACCGGGCGGCCGAGGAGATCGTGCGAGCCAGCATGCAGGCGGCGCTCACGAACCTGCCCGACGGCGCCGAGATCCTCTGTCACAAGAACAACTCCGACGGCAAGGGCAACAGTTACGGCTGCCACGAGAACTACCTGATGGACCGCCAGACCCCGTTCGGCCGGATCGTCAACCAGATCACGCCGCACTTCGTGACCCGGCAGGTCGTGGTGGGGGCAGGCAAGGTGGGGTGCGAGTTCCCCGGGGTTCCCTCGTCGGAGGTGCCCTTCCAACTCAGCCAGCGCGCCGACTTCTTCGAGGAGGAAGTCGGGCTCGAGACCACCATCAAGCGGCCGATCGTCAACACCCGCGACGAGCCCCACTGCGACCCCACGAAGTACCGAAGGCTGCACGTGATCGTGGGCGATGCGAACATGAGCGAGACCGCCACCCTGCTGAAGCTGGGCGCCACGGCCATCGTGCTGGCGATGATCGAGGACGATGCGCTGAGCGACGACCTCGCGATCGCCAACCCCGTGGCGGCGATCCGCCAGATCAGCCACGACCCCACGCTGCGGCGCTCCGTGCTGCTGCGCAACGGGAACCGTGCCACCGCGCTGGAGGTGCAGTGGCAATTTCTGGAACGGGCGCAGAAGTACGAGCGCTCGCACGGGCTCGAGTCGGTGGGGGTCGACACCGGTCGTGACGTGCTGCGACTGTGGGAGGAAACCCTCGGGGGTCTGGAGCGCGACCCACTGTCCATGGCCCACCGGGTGGACTGGGTGGCCAAGCAACGCCTCGTCGTCGGCTATGCCGAGCGCCACGGGCTACGCCCCGGCGACGCACGGCTGAAGGCACTCGACCTGCAGTACCACGACCTGCGCGCAGACCGATGCCTCGCGCTGCGGGTCGGCCTCGATGCGCTCACCGATCCGTCACAGGTGCACGCCGCACGCACGGAACCGCCGGCCGACACCCGTGCCTACTTCCGCGGCCGCTGCCTGGCGAAGTGGCCCGAGCACGTGGTGGCGGCGAACTGGGACAGCATGGTGTTCGACGTGGGGCGTGACCCACTTCGCAGGGTGCCGATGATGGAACCGTTGCGCGGGAGTGCCGCATCCGTGGCTAGGTTGATCGACGAGTGCCAGACCCCGGTCGAACTGATCGCCCGGCTCGGCGCCTGAGACATCTGGAGACCCGATGGCAGAGCGAACCCAGAAGCAGAAGCCGGCACCCAGCCGCACCGAGGAAGAGGTCGAGGCCGCACCGCCCAGCGCCGCCCAGGGCGACAAGCTGAAGGCAGAGCTCGACGACCTGCTCGACGAGATCGACGATGTGCTCGAGACGAACGCCGAGGACTTCGTGAAGTCGTACGTGCAGAAGGGCGGCGAGTAGTCGCCATGTCGATGCCGATGTTCTCCGCCGGTGAGGATCCCGGCTCGAACTTCCCGGAACTGCTGCGCCGCGTGGGCCTTGCCCCCGGCTTCGACGGGGCCGGGGAACTGTCGGTGCCTCACGCCACCACGTGTGTCGCCATGCGCTACGCCGATGGCGTGGTGATGGCCGGCGACCGCCGGGCCACCAGCGGCAACCTCATCAGCCACCGCGGCATGGAGAAGGTCGTGCAGGCCGATCACCACAGCGGTGTCGCGATCGCTGGCGCGGCGGGGCCGGCGATGGAGATGATCAAGCTGTTCCAGCTGCAACTCGAGCACTACGAGAAGGTCGAGGGTGCGGCGCTGAGCCTGGAGGGCAAGGCGAACCAACTCTCGATGATGGTGCGGGGCAACCTGCCTGCGGCCATGCAGGGCATGGTGGTGGTGCCGATCTTCGCCGGGTTCGACCTGCGCCGCGCGACCGGCCGCCTGTTCACCTACGACGTCACCGGTGGGCGCTACGAGGAACAGGACTACGTGGCGACGGGCTCGGGCATGCTGCACGCCGGCACGGTCATCAAGATCGGCTACCGCGTGGCGATGAGCCGCACCGATGCCGTCACGCTTGCGTGCCGCAGCCTGTGGGAGGCCGCCGACGCCGACTCGGCCACCGGCGGGCCCGATGCGCTGCGCGGCATCTACCCGGTGGTCGCCACCGTGTCGGCCGACGGCTGGAGCCGGCTCGACGACGACGAACTCGCCGAGGTGTTCACCTCGATCGCTGATGAGGTGCGCGCCCGATGAACATGCCGTTCTACGTTCCGCCCGAGCAGGCGATGAAGGACCGTGCCGACTTCGCGCGCAAGGGCATCGCCCGTGGCCGCGCCCTGGTTGCCGTGCGGTTCGACGACGGCATCGCACTGGTCGCCGAGAACCCCAGCAACCGCCTGCGAAAGATCAGCGAGATCTACGACCGCATCGCGTTCGCCGGGGTCGGCAAGTACAACGAGTTCGACCAGTTGCGGGTGGCAGGGGTGCGAGCAGCGGACTTGAAGGGCTACCAGTACAGCCGTGACGACGTGGATGCCAAGGGTCTGGCGAACCAGTACGCCCAGATCCTCGGACAGATCTTCACCCACGACCAGAAGCCGATGGAGGTCGAGATCCTCGTGGCCGAGGTGGGCGTGATCGCCGATGACGACCAGTTGTTCCACATCCTCTACGACGGCACGGTGATCGACGAGCGGCGCTACAGCGTGCTCGGCGGCGACGCGGAGGCGATCACCGCTCGGCTGCTGGAGTCGCACCGTGACGACCAGAGCCTGGGAGCTGCGCTGCGGGTGGCGACGGCCGCGCTGGCGGGCCCGGACCGCAACCTGACGGCCACCGATTTCGAGGCTGCGGTGCTGTCGCGCCGCAACGGCCGGCGGTGCTTCAAGCGCCTCTCCGATGACACCGTGGCCGCGGCGTTGGCCGACGGGGCCTCCGCCTGACACGACAGGTGTCGTGCGCTACGGTGCGCGCATGGAGCGGCGCATCTACGGGCTCGAGAACGAGTACGGCGTCACGTGCACCCTCAGGGGCCAACGTCGGCTGAGCCCCGACGAGGTGGCTCGCTACCTGTTCCGCAAGGTCGTGAGCTGGGGCCGCAGCAGCAACGTGTTCCTGCAGAACGGGGCACGCCTCTACCTCGACGTCGGCTCGCACCCTGAATACGCCACCCCCGAGTGCGACAGCCTCTACGAGATGCTCGTGCACGACAAGGCCGGTGAGCGCATCCTCGAGACCCTCGTGCGCAGCGCCGAGCAGCGTCTGCGGGAGGAGGGGATCCGGGGCGAGGTGTACCTGTTCAAGAACAACACCGACTCGGCGGGGAACTCCTACGGCTGCCACGAGAACTACCTGGTCGAACGAGACGGCGACTTCGGCCGCTTCACCGACGTGCTGATCCCCTTCCTCGTGTCCCGCCAGGTCTACGCGGGAGCGGGAAAGGTCCTTCAGACCGCACGCGGCGCCATGTACTGCGTGAGCCAGCGGGCCGAGCACATCTGGGAGGGCGTCTCGAGCGCGACGACGCGCTCGCGGCCGATTATCAACACCCGCGACGAGCCGCATGCCGATGCCGAGCGCTTTCGTCGGCTCCACGTGATCGTGGGCGACTCCAACATGAGCGAGTACGCCACCTTCCTCAAAACCGGGGCGACGTCGATCCTACTGCGCATGCTCGAAGAGGACGCAACACCCTGGCGCGACCTGAGCCTCGAGAACCCGATTCGCGCGATCCGCGAGATCAGCCACGACATGACCTGTCGTCGCCGAGTTCGTCTCGCCAACGGTCGTGAGCTGACGGCGGTGGAGCTGCAGTCCGAGTATCTCGAGCGTGCGCTGAAGTTCGCGAAGAAGCGTGGCCTCGGCCCCGAGGAACAGCAGGCGCTCGAGATGTGGGAACACGTGATGACGCACCTCGAGAACGACCCGCTCAAGCTCAAGACCGAGGTCGACTGGGTGATCAAGTACCACCTGATCGAGGCGTTTCGGGAGCGCCACGACCTTCCCCTCACCAACCCGCGCGTGGCGTTGGTCGACCTCGCGTACCACGATGTCACCCGGCGGCGCTCGCTCTACTACCTGATGGAGCGACGCGGGCAGGTCGACCGGCTGGTCGCCGACGAGGCGATCGAACGGGCCATGAGCACCCCACCCCAGACCACGCGGGCTCGATTGCGGGGCGCGTTCATCAAGCGAGCGAAGGAACGCAAGCGTGACTACACCGTGGACTGGGTGCACCTGAAGCTCAACGACCAGGCGCAGCGCACCGTGTTGTGCAAGGACCCGTTCAAGTCGCGTGACGAGCGCGTCGAGCGCTTGATCGCCTCGCTCTGAACCGCGGACGGGTTCCGGTCCCATGCCGTCCTTTCGCACCGGGACCGTGCTGCGCCTGTTGGAGGAGCGCACCGGTCTCCAGCGGGTGGAGGTCGACCTCGGTGACGGACCCGAGCGCGCCTACGTCTTGACCCAGCTCACCGGGCGGGTCGACATCGGCGACCCGGTGGTCGTCAACACCACGGCCGTCG
>JBJTXX010000099.1:0-842 GCA_046082485.1 Actinomycetota bacterium | reverse complement strand
ATCCGCCAGTCGCTGCCGTCCTCGCGGGCGGTGCTGGTGGTGGCGGATGCCGACCACGCCGAGGGGTTCCAGGGCGGCATCGCCTCGGCGGGCACTCTGTCGAAGGGGGCCAGTGCGGTGCCGGTGAAGTCGAGTCGGCGTTACGTGTACGTCGGCGGTGCGGACTTCGCCGCCGAGTGGGGCGACGACCCGCCGATCGATCTCGTGGAGCACGAGATCGGCCACACCCTCGGTTGGGTGCACAGCGGTGTGAGCAGCGCGACCTCGACGCCGGGTGACACGGCCGACACGATCACGGCACGGGCCGCAGTGACCGCTGCGGGCGACTACCGCAGTCCGCTCGACCTGATGAGCGACAGCGCAGCGCCACGCGCGACGAACCCGACGCGTCGCGACGGCCCTGCGCCGCTGGCGCTGCACCGGCTGTTGGCGGGCTGGCTGCCCATCGACTCGGTGCTGGTGACCGACGAGGACGCCACCGCTGATCTGGAACCGGCGTTCCCTGCCGGCAAGCTCACCGGGAAGTCCGCTGACGGCGACCGCATCCGGATGATGGTGCTGGCCGTCGACCCGTCGTCGTTCCTCACGGTGGAACTTCGCCTCGCCAACGGCTACGACGATCACCTGCCCCACGATGGCCTCGTGGTGCACCTCGTGAGGGTCGAGAACGGCGCCATCGCGTCGATCGAGCCGCAGCACGGCGGCACCGACGAGATGCCCCTGCTGCACCAGGGCGACCCCGCCACGGGCTCGGGCTGGTCGGTGGAATGGCGCAAGGACGGCAAGGTGCAGGCCACCAAGGTGCCTGTCTCGGGCTGACGACACCGGGAACGCCTAGCCTG
>JBJTXX010000098.1:0-937 GCA_046082485.1 Actinomycetota bacterium | reverse complement strand
CAGCAGGTCGGTCACGTCGAAGGCATGCACCTGCAGGCGCTTGCGATAGGCGGTGAAGCCGGGCGTCAATTCGATGTCACCGACTCGCTCGCCGTTGACGAACGCCTCGTAGACGCCGTGGGCCGTGGTGCGCAGGATGCCCAGGGTGATTCCCCCGCGCACGTCGATGTCGGCGGCCAGGTGATGGGCAGGCCGCTGCAGGTCGGTGGTGCCGGATTCGACGGGTTCGATCCATCGCGCCCGCCACGATGACGGCAGGTCGGCATCCGGCAGGAACCTCGACATGTTCACCCCACCAGTCTGCCCCTGTCCCGAGGAACTCAAGTTCCTCGGGACAGGGGTCAGTCGGTGAGCCAGTCGCGCACGTCGGCGTCGTGCTCGCCCAACGGTGGGGGCGACAACCGATACGAGACCGGACTGGCACTGAACCGGATCGGGTTGCGCACCAGGTCGACCTCGCGGTCCCCCTCGCCCAGCGTCACCCGGGGCTCCAGACCCAGCCGCTCGGCCAGTTCCACCCCTTCGGCGATCGAGTTGATCGGGCCACACGGAACGCCGGCACCGTTCAGCGCCACGAACAGGTCGTCGGCCGACCAGTGCGAGAGCCGTTCGATCAGCACCGGGTGCAGTTCGGCCCGGTTGGCGGTGCGGTCGGCGTTGAGCGCGAAACGCGGGTCGGTGGTCACCTCTGGAATGCCGAGCACCTCGCAGAGAGAGCGGAACTGTCGGTCGTTCGCCGCCGTGATGATGACGTCGCGGTCCTTGGTGGGCATCGCCTGGTACGGATAGATGCTCGGGTGGGCATTGCCCATCCGGTGGGGCACCACGCCGGCTGCCGTGAAGCCGGCCGTGTGGTTCACCAGTCCCGACAACGCGGACGACAGCAGGTTCACCTCCACGTGCTGACCCTCGCCGGTGGCGGCGCGGTGCTGCAGCG
>JBJTXX010000097.1:0-16449 GCA_046082485.1 Actinomycetota bacterium | reverse complement strand
GCGTCGGGCATGTTGAACACGAGGCCGTCGAGACCGGCGGCCATCAACTCGGCCACCTGCTCGCGGACGGCGTCGGGGTCGCCCACGATGAACTGGTTGCGCACACGGGCCTGCATGTCGGGATGCAGTTCGTCAATGCTGCGCCCGCCGAAGCGGCGACTCAGCTTCGCCTGCGCTTCGTCCATCGTGGCGCCGACCACGAGCGTGCCGAGGCGCGTGCGGCAGATCTCCGCAGGGTTGCGACCGAGACGTTCGCAGTGGGCATCGAGCACGTCCATCAGGTGGCGCACCTGCTCGGGGTTGCCGAACACGTTGCAGGCATCGCCGTACTGGGCCACCATCCGAAGCGTCTTCTTCTCGCCGCTGCCGCCGATGAGCACCGGGGGGCCACCGGCCTGGATGGGCTTGGGGTTGTTCAGGGCGTCGCGCACGGTGAACCACTTGCCCTCGAAGGTGGTGGTCTCGTTCACGAACATGCTCTTCGCGATCTGCAGGCCTTCCTCCAACTTCTCGAAGCGGTCGGTGAAGGTGCCGAACTCGTAGCCGTACTCGAGGTGTTCCTTCTCGAACCACCCGGCGCCGATGCCCCAGATGGCGCGGCCGTTGGAGATGACGTCGAGACAGGTGACCGTCTTCGCGAGGAATGCGGGGTTGCGATACGTCATGCCGCCGACCATGCAGCCGAGCCGCACCTTGCTGGTGCGGGCGGCCAGCGCGCTCAGCAGCGCGTACGCCTCGAACATGTTCTCCTCCGGTCGACCGAGGCCGGGGAGTTGATAGAAGTGGTCCATCACCCACACGCTGTCGAAGCCCTGCTGCTCGGCGGTGACGGCGATCGACGAGATGCGCTCGAACAGTTCGTGCGGGGCGACGTCGGGGTAGGTGAAGAGGGGCAGTTGCAGCCCCATGCGGATGTTCGGGTTGGCCATGGGGCCGACCCTACGTCAGGTGGCGGTGAGGAAATGGATGCGGCGGGCCACTTCGCCGAACCGCTCCAGTCGTTCCGGGCGGCCCATCAGCGCGTTGTAGAACACGAGTCGGTCGGCGATGCCGCCGTAGGTGTCGACCAGTCGTTGGGCGAGGTCGTCCCAGGTGGCCTCGGTGCAGAAGGTGGCCAGGTGGTCGTCGGTGATCTGCGCGGCCATTCCCGCGAGGTCGCCCTGCTGTTGGCGTTCGCGGATGCGGGCGGTGGTGCCCTCGAACCCTGCTTCGTCCCAGATGAACGCGTAGTTCGGGGTGCTGCCGTAGAAGCTGAGCATGCCGCGCAACAGTTCGCGGTCGGCTGCTCGCTCGGCGTCGGTGTCGCCGACGATGACGTTCACCGGAACGATGATGGCCACGTCACGTGGATCGCGCCCCATCTCGGTGGCGCCGCGATCGACGTTGGGCAGCACGTGCCGGAGCAGGTATCCCGGTTCCCCGATGGGGTGCACGTGCACGCCATCGGCGACCTCGCCGGCCATGCGCAACATCCACGGGTTCACGGCGGCGACGTCGACCTTCGGGTCGGGGTGTTCGATCGGCCCCGGACTCCATTGGCGGCTCATCCACGTCAACTCGTAGAACGATCCGCGGTGCTCGAGTTGCTCGCCGCGGAACGCACCGAAGCATGCCTTCACGGCCTGCACGTAGTCGCGCAACCGCGGCCCGGGTGACTCGAACGACATGCCGTACCGCCGGACGATGTGGGTGCGGACCTGCGTGCCGAGCCCGAGGCGGAACTTGCCTCCGGTGGCCTCGTGCAACTCCCATGCGACCTGTGCGGTCACCATGGGGCTGCGGGGGAAGGCGACGGCCACGCCGGTGCTGAGCTCGAGCGACGGTGCGGCCACCGCGGCCGCCGCAGCCGACAGGTAGGCGGTGCGGCCGCCTTCGGTGAACAGCGCTCCGTCGATGCCGCTGGCCTGCACTGCGCGAGCGAGGTCGCCCATCTGTTGCAAGGGCTTCGGGGTGAGCATCACGTCGACCTTCATGGACCGAGCGTAGGACCGGCGCGGGCTACCTTCGCAGCATGAACGAAGCGGCCCACCCACCGTTGCAGGTGAAGAACCGCGGACTCGTGCTGGCAGTGCTGCTGCTCGGCACGTTCGCGGCCGTGATGAACATGTCGGTCACCAACGTGGCCCTGCCGAGCATCGCGAAGGCTCTCGACGCCGAGGGCTCGGCGATCGCGTGGATCTCGGATGCCTTCAGCATCGCCCTCACATCGTTCGTGTTGCTGAGCGGCGCGATCGGCGACCGCTATGGGCGGCGGCAGATGTACCTGCTCGGCGCACTGTTGGCCATTCCCGGCTCGCTGGCCTCCGCGGTGGCGGGCAGCACGGGTTTCCTCATTGCTGCTCGCTTCTTCACCGGCTTGGCGATCGCCCTGTTGTTCCCCACCACGCTGTCGTTCATCACCGGTCTGTACACCGACCTGCGGGAACGGATGGGTGCGGTCGGCGCGTGGGCTGGTGTGGCCTCGGCGGGCGCAGCCCTCGGCCCGGTGATCGGTGGCGTGTTGCTGGAGCACTTCTGGTGGGGCAGCGTGTTCCTGGTCGCGGTGCCGGTGCTGGCGGTGGCCGTGGTGGTCGGCTGGTTCGCGCTGCCGCACGACGGCGGGGTGCCGGGTCACCGGGTGGACTGGTCGGGCGGCGCGATCAGCGTGGTGTTCGTGGCGTCGCTGCTGTTCGCCGTGATCGAGTGGCCCATCGAGGGATTGCACGGCAAGGTGCTGGCGGCTCTTCTGCTGGCGATCGCGACCGGTGTGTTGTTCGTGCGCCATGAACTGAAGGTGCCCCAGCCGTTGCTGAACGTGCGAGCCCTGCTGCGGCCGCGGTTCGGGCTGGCCGCGATGACCGTGACCATCATGTTCTTCACGTCGTTCGGCTACTCGTTCCTCACCACGCAGTTCTTCCAGAACGTGTTGGACTACTCGCCGTTGAAGGCCGGTGTGGCCGGGTTGCCCTCGTCGCTGGCCATGCTGGTGTTCTCGCAGGTGGCGACGAGACTCGACCTGCCGTGGGGTTCGAACCGCGTGGTGGCGGTCGGCCTGTTCACGATGGCGGCCTCGTTCCTCATCACCTGGACATGGGGTGTGGACACCACCTACCCGATCATCGGCCTCGGCATGTTGCTGCTCGGTGCCGGCGTGGGACTCACCGCGACACCGTGCACCAACGCCATCATGAACTCGCTGCCGCCGGAGGAAGCCGGTGTGGGCTCCGCGGTCAACGACGTGACCCGTGACTTCGGCGGTGCGATCGGTGTGGCGGTGTTCGGAGCGGTGTCGTCGGTGTACTACAGCCGTTACATCACGAAACTGTTCGATGCCCTTCCCGCCGACGTGCGCGACAAGGTGAGCGACGACATCGTGCTGCAGGTCAGCCGTTCGCTGAACGGCGCGCTGGTGATCGCCGACCGCTACAAGGACCAGTACCCCGAGGCGAGCGCGAAGCTGGTCGAGGCGGCGGGCCAGGGCTGGCTGGCGGGTCAGGGTGCGGCGATGTCGTTGGGTGCGGCCGTGTGCGTGGTGGTCGGTGCGGCGATGTACCGCTTCCTGCCGAGGGCGGAGGTGGCGGCATGACCGCGGTGTTCCTGCACGGCAACCCGGAGACACCGGTGATCTGGCAGCCGCTGCTGCGAGAGTTGGGCCGCGCCGACGTGGTGACGCCACAGTTGCCCGGCTTCGGTTGCCCGGTTCCCGACGGTTTCACGGCCACGAAGGAGGCCTACGTCGAGTGGTTCCTCGGCGTGGCCGAGGGCATCGCTGCCGAACACGGCCCGATCGACTTGGTGGGCCACGACTGGGGTGGGGGCATCGCCATGCGGGCGGTGTCACTGCGGCCCGACCTGTTCCGCAGTTGGGTGTGCGATGTGCTGGGCCTGTTCCACCCCGACTACGTGTGGCACGACTTCGCCCAGATCTGGCAGACACCCGGTGCTGGCGAGCAGTACTTCGAGCAGACGATGGCCACGCCGGCGGCTGACAGGGTGGCGTTGTACGAGGCGATCGGCATCCCCCGTGGGACGGGCGAACAACTGGTGGCCGCGGGCGACGAACTGATGGGCCGGTGCGTGCTGGCGCTGTACCGCTCGGCGGCGCAGCCGGCGATGCGCGAGTGGGGTGACCACCTCGGACCGGCGGGCACCGTGCCGGGGTTGTGCGTGGTGGCGCCGAACGATCCGTTCGTGCGCGGCGAGGACCTCGCGGTGCAGGTTGCCACTCGCATCGGTGCTCGGGTGCACCGGCTCGAGGGGCAGGGCCACTGGTGGATGCTCGGCGACCCGGCCGCGGGGGCTGCGATGCTGCGCTCGTTCTGGACGGAGGCGTACTGATGGCCGGCCTGACCGACCTGACCGACCTGATGGCGGTGACCTGTCCGCGTTGCGGAGGCGCCAGCGAGGAACGCTTCTACGGTCCGTGCACGAACTGTCGCGGCGACCTGCGCGCCAAGTTCCTGGGCGAGGGCCGCGATGTCGAGGTGGCCGAGTACGTGCCGAAGATGAACGTCACCCCCAACGCGGTGGCGCTGAAGGACGACTGACGGCACCCGTCGAATGGCGCCGCGACCGGGTGGCCGTTGTTCACCCGCTGTTCACTTGGTGTACCGTCATCCACATCGGGACGTCACCGAAGCCTCCTACCGTGGGTGACGTTCCCGTCCAACCAACCCAAGGGGAGAATCACATGAGGAACCGCTCAACGGCGAGCAAGTTCGCTGCTGTGCTCATGGCCGGCACTCTGGTGCTGGCCGCATGTGGCGACGATGACTCGTCGACCGCAACCACCGCTGCTCCGGCACCCGAGACCACGGCTGCTCCGGCACCCGAGACCACGGCTGCCCCCGCACCCGAGACCACGGGCGGCACCACCGACCCGCTGGCTGCGCTGTACCAGGAGTGCCTCGACAACGGCGCCAAGGTGAACCTGATCGCCCTGCCCGATGAGTGGGCGAACTACAAGGGCATCCTGCAGAGCTTCCGCGACAAGTACCCGGGCGTCGAGAACCCGGTTGCCAGCCCGGATGCCTCGTCGAAGGAAGAGATGGAAGCCGTGCAGACGCTGGCCGGCCAGGACGACATGCCCGACAACGTCGACGTCAGCCCGGCCATCGCCCAGGAGATGGTCGATGCCGGCCTGTTCGAGCCCTATGTCCTCACCAGCGACGCGGAGATTCCCGCCGGTCTGAAGGACGCTGGCAACAACTGGACCGCTGCGTACTACGGCATCATGGCCATCACCACGAACACCACGATCGTGCCGAACGCCCCGAAGACGTTCGCCGACCTCGCCAAGCCCGAGTACAAGGGTCTGGTGGCGCTGAACGGTGACCCGCGTGAGGCCGGCTCGGCCTTCGCCGCGGTCATGGCCGCCAGCATCGCCAACGGTGGCTCGGCCGACGACATCATGCCGGGCATCCAGTTCTTCGCCGACCTGAAGAAGTCGGGCAACCTCGGTAGCACCGACGTCACCAAGGGGACCGTGCTGTCGGGCGAGACCCCGATCGGCATCGACTGGAGCTACAACGTGCCCGGCCTGAAGGCCGACCTCGAGGCCGCTGGCCTCACCGTCGAGGTCAACTTCCCGAGCGACGGCATCTACGGTGGCTTCTACGGTCAGGGCGTCGTGAAGAACTCGCCGCACCAGGCCTGCTCGAAGCTGTGGCAGGAGCACATCTTCAGCGATGAGGGTGCACTCGGCTACCTCGAGGGCGGCGCCGTGCCGGCCCGCATCGACGCGCTGGTGAAGGCCGGCAAGGTCACCGAGGACAGCAAGAAGAACCTGCCCCCGGACGAGCTGCTCAGCCAGGTCAACTTCCTCACCCCCGCTCAGATCGCGGCCGCCAAGGCCGTGCTCGCCGAGCAGTGGGGCCCGATGGTTGCCGACGCCTGATCGCGTCTCGGTGACCTCGATCACCAACACCTACACGACCGACGGGGGTCGCGCCGATGGCGCGGCCCCCGCGGCGCGTGGGCGCAGGAACTGGGCGTGGCTGGGCCTCGTCCCGTTCTTCGCGTTCCTGCTGCTGTTCCTGATCATCCCGGCGATCAGTGTGTTCTTCGATGCGCTGAAGACCAAGGCCGGTGGCTACTCGCTCTCGGCGATGGGCGAGGCGTTCAGCGGCCAGAACTTCCAGGCGTTCAAGTTCTCGGTCGGCTTCTCGGCCGGGGCCGCCGTCGTGGGCGTGCTGTTCGGCACGCTGCTGGCCTATGCGGCGGCCAGCCTGCAGCGGCCTCGTTGGCTGCGCAACTTCATCTCGTCGTTCAGCGGCGTGGCGGCGAACATGGGTGGTCTGCCGTTGGCGTTCGCGTTCATCACACTGCTCGGCGCCAGGGCCGGTGTGCTGACGAACATCCTCAAGTGGCTGGGCATCGATCTCTATGCCGCCGGGTTCGACCTCGGCAACACGCTCGGCCTCATCGTCGTCTACTCGTACTTCAACATCCCGCTCATGGTGCTGATCACCCTGCCGGCCATCGACGGCCTGAAGCAGTCGTGGCGCGAAGCGTGCTCGAACCTCGGCGGCACCACCTTCACGTACTGGCGCCGCGTCGGCCTTCCGGTGCTGTTGCCGTCGATACTCGGTGGCTTCCTGCTGTTGTTCGCGAACTCGTTCGCGGCCTACGCAACCGCCCGCGTGCTGACCGACAACTCCAAGATCGTGTCGCTGCGCATCGCCTTCTTCCTCGGCGGTGACGTGAGCATCGGCGAGGACGCCGTGGGCTTCTCGCTGGCGGCCTGGATGATCATCATCATGGCCGTCTGCATGAGCCTGTACTGGTTCGCCCGCAAGCGTGCCGAGAGGTGGCGCTCGTGAACCCCGAGGGTCTGGGCACTGTGGTGCCCGAGGTGCAGTCGAACGGTGTGCGTGCCACGTCGCCGTTCGCCCGACTGCTGCAGTGGACCGTGCTGATCGGCTGCGGCCTCTTCTTCGTTGCCCCGTTGCTGACACTGGCGCGGCACTCGCTGCAGAACGTGCCGGCGTTCCTGCTGGGCCGCGAGACGCTGTTCAAGAAGTGGGCGCTGTCGCCGGTGACGTTGGCGTTCGACGACCCTGCCTTCTGGCCGGCGCTCTCCCTGAGTCTGAAACTGGCCCTCGGCACCGTCGTGCTGACGCTGGGTCTGCTCGTTCCCACCGCAGTCTGGACTCACCTGCGAGTGCCGAGGGCGCGCAGCGTGGTGGAGTTCGTGACGGTGCTGCCCTACATGATCCCGCCCATCGCCCTGGTGGCTGGCATCGTGATCGTGAAGCCGCACGCCCGGTGGTTCCTGAACAGCGACTACTCGCTGATTCCCTTCTACGTGGTGTTGGCCCTGCCGTTCACCTACCGCTCGATCGATGCGGGCCTGCGGGCCATCGACCTTCGCACGCTCGTCGATGCGTCGCGCAGTCTTGGTGCCGGCTGGGGGGCCACCCTCTGGCGGGTGCTCATTCCCAACCTGCGCGCGTCGATCATCTCTGCGTCGTTCCTGACGGCGGCCGTGGTGGTGGGTGAGTTCACCATCGCCGACACGTTGCTGAAGGAGACCCTGCCTCGCTTCCAGGCGACGTTCGTGGGCAGGGAACCCCAGGCCGGGTACGCGCTGAACCTGTTGGCGCTGCTGGTCACCACGTTGCTGTTCGTGGTGCTCGGCGTGCTCACCAAGCGCCGCGATCGCAGCCGTCGCCCCTACGTCCCTCCGGTGGCCGCGGCTGCCCCGAGCACTTCGCAAGGCATCTCGTGACCACGCTCGACTTCATCTCCGTCCGAAAGACATTCGGTGCCACCGTGGCCCTCGAGGGGCTCGACCTCGACGTGCGTGACAGCGAACTGATCACGCTGCTCGGTCCGTCGGGTTGCGGCAAGACCACGGCACTGCGCATCGCGGCCGGCTTCGAACAGGCCGACTCGGGCGTCGTGCGAGTGGGCGGCGACGACATCACCCGCACGCCGGCACACCACCGCAACATGGGCATGGTGTTCCAGAGCTACAGCCTGTTCCCGAACCTCACCGTGGCGCAGAACATCGACTTCGGACTGCGCACTCGCAAGCAGGGCAAGCCGCAGCGGCGCCAGCGTGTGCACGAGATGCTCGAACTGGTGGAACTGACGAGCATGGCGAACCGGTACGCGCACCAGTTGTCGGGTGGTCAGCAGCAGCGTGTGGCGTTGGCCCGGGCGCTGGCGATCCAGCCGCAGGTGCTACTGCTCGACGAACCGTTGAGTGCTCTCGACGCCAAGGTGCGCACCAACCTGCGTGACGAGATCCGTCGCATCCAGACAGAGTTGGGCATCACCACGCTGTTCGTCACCCATGACCAGGAGGAAGCGCTGGCCATCAGCGACCGCAACTGCGTGATGTCGCAGGGTCGTGTCGAACAGTTCGGCACGCCCACCGAGGTGTACCGCCACCCCGTCACCTCGTTCGTGGCCCGTTTCGTGGGTTCGATGAACGAGTTCGAGGGTCATGTGGGCGAGGGTGCCGAGGTGTCGGTGCTGGGCCGTCGCATCGCCGCGCCGAAGGCGGCCGGTCAGGCCACCGGCACGCCGGTTCGACTGCTGGTTCGCCCCGAGGACCTGTCGCTCGACGCGGACGGGTTTCCCGGCACGGTGGCGTCGGTCACCTTCCAGGGCGCGTCGACCCTCGTGGGTGTGCGTCTCGATGTCAGTGACACGTTGGTCACCGTCGATGTCGGCCAAGGACTGGCCGACGCCCTGTCGCTGGGGGACCGTGTGGCCGTCGGGGTCAACGGGGCCAACGGGGTCTGCGAACCCCGCTGAGTTCGGTCAGGCCTCGGTGGGCAACCCGCCGCCGGGCCGGAAGACGGGGTCGTTCTCCTTCGGGGCGTTGCGCGACTGCATCTGCTGGATGGTGGTGGCCATCGCCGCTGCAGCCTTCTCGTCGCCCATGATCTTGCTCATCACGGCGGCCGATGCGCCGGCCATCAGTTCCGACTTGCGACCCGACACGTAGTCGGCGCTGGCGATCTGCGGGTTGATGGTGCCGTTCACCGCGGGCACCACGTAGCGCGCCACGAGATCCCAGGAGCGGCGGGTGGCCTCGACGTTCGCCCAGTCGTGGGCGAATCCGAGCACCACGCCGAAGCCGCCGGTGATCTGGTGCAGGTGCTGGATGGCCTCGATGAGGTCATCGGGTGTGCCGATGACCGCGGCGCCACCACCGTCGGCGCCACCGCGCGCCACCTGCTCGAACAGCACCTCGGGGTCGTCGACCCACAGTGCTCCCGGCCGGCCCAGCACCTTCACGTTGTACTCGTTGTGCCACTTCTGCAGGCCGAGCATCGACTCGACCTTCGCCTGCTCACGGGTCTCGGCGATGTGCCAGCTCATCAGCACACGCCAGTTGGCCCGCGACACGGTCTGGCCGTGCTTCGCTGCGGCGTCCTCGGCGAACTGCCACTGCGTGGGCAGCGCCTGGATGCCCTCGACGCTGGTGGAGGCGATGCTGAGCGCCCCGATGCCGTACTTGCCGGCAAGCGTCATGCCCGAGGGCGAGATGGTGCTGGCCGTGGTCATCGGCATGTGTTCCTGCACGGGCAGGATCTGCAGCGCGGCCTCGCGCAGTGTGAACCAGTCGCTCTCGTACGAGAAGCGCTCGTCGCCGCGCAGCAACTTGATGATCACGCCCAGGGCTTCGTCCTGGCGGTCGCGTTGGGTGAGCGGATCGATGTTCAGGGTGTAGGCATCGCTGGGCAGCGCGCCGGGGCCGCTGCCGAACATGGCGCGGCCACGGCTGAGGTGGTCGAGCTGCACGATGCGCTGCGCCACGTTGAACGGGTGGTGGTACGGCAGCGAGATCACGCCGGTGCCCAGCATGATGCGGTGGGTCACCATCGCCGCTGCCGACAGGAACATCTCGGGGCTGGCGATCATCTCCCAACCGGTGGAGTGGTGCTCGCCGCACCAGAACTCGTCGATACCCAGCCGGTCGAGGTGCGTGGCCAGTTCCAGGTCTCGTTGGAACTGCAGCGTGGGGTTCTCGCGGATGGGGTGGTGCGGGGCGAGGAACGTGCCGAACTTGATGCGGGCCATGGACGCGAGACTAGGTGTGACGCGGGGCGGCTGCCGTTACCGGGATGGTGGTCGGCTGTGCCGCCGGTATCGTGGTGCCACCTTTCGGGGACGTAGCTCAGTTGGTAGAGCGCCACCTTTGCATGGTGGATGTCAGGGGTTCGATTCCCCTCGTCTCCACGTAGTGATGTCGGCGGGTTTCCCGGCTGGCATCTCGGCACAGCGATGGGGAGCGCCGAATGATCGGTATGGGGGCTCGTCGCAGGACATCGTCGCGATGGACATTTCACCGGCTCGTGTGCGCGCGGGCGGCTGCTGCGACGTAGGAGTGGCATGGTGCGCAGACCGCCCCCGGAGTTCGAGGCCTTCTACCGTGGGTCGAAGGACGCTTGCTTCCGTGCGCTGCTCGCAACGGTGGGTTCACCCTCGGTGGCCGATGACCTGTTGTCGGAGGCTTTCACCCGAGCACTGGCGCGTTGGTCCGACGTCCGTGACCATGCACGTCCAGAGGCCTGGGTGGTGCGCACCGCCTTGAACCTGCATCGAGACCAGTGGCGGCGATCGGCTCGTCGGCGTCGCGTTCTTGCCCGAGCAGATGTGACGCCGTTCTCGGATTCCGTCGACCCGGCACTGCTCGATGCCGTTCGTAGCCTTCCCGAACGTCAGCGCGAGGTGGTGGCGCTGCGTGTGCTGCTCGACCTCTCGGCAGAGCAGACCGCTGAGACGCTGGGGATCGACCCAGGCACGGTGGGCACCCACCTGCGTCGGGCCTTGCTCGGCCTGCGCTCCCAACTCGATCAGCGGTCCGTCGCGCAATCCGACATGCGACCCGACCATCCACACAGTTCACGTCAAACACATCAGGAGGTACATCCATGAACACTCACATCGACGACCAGCGCACGGCCGACACCCTGCGCTCGGGCTTTGCCGGTGCAACCTACGACAGGTCGACTGCGTCGCTCAGCACCGCATCCCGGGCCCCCTTCATCGGTGGGGTGGCAGTCGCCGCTGCTGCTGCGGTGACAGGTCTGCTGCTGGCAACGACGGGCGGTTCGAGCCCGGCGCTCGCCTGGAGTCCCACCCCGCTGGTCGCCACGGAGGCCGATGGTGCGGCGGCACGTGCTGCGTGCGCAGTCGATGCCGACGCCGGTGCTGAGGGCCGCGATGCTGCGGCGCCCGGCGACGTGCAGCCGGCCGAACTGCCGCCGCTGGTAGCGCTCGACCTGCGAGGCACTGGGGGTCTGGCCACATTTGCGGATGCACAGTGGACCGCGACGTGCTTGGTGGTGCGCGCCGGTGACGGCTTCGAGCGCGGTCCAGTGGTGCTCGAACCGACGACGGCCCCGGTCGTGGGCGACACGCTCGTCGTCTCCTGGGCCTCGGGCACCACGTGGGAGGACGGACGTGAGATCTCGATGATCTCGGGCGTAGCTCCCGCAGGGGCTGTCACTGTCGAGGTGAACGTGCCCGGTCAGCCGGCGGCGTCGGCGAACGTGGTCGACGGTCGCTTCAACATGTGGTGGATCGGCTCGCTGCCCGTGGATGGCGGATCGATCCGTGCACTCGACGGCTCGGGTGTCGAACTGGCTGCGGCAACTCCATTGATCGCCGCCAGGCCCTAGTCGTCGTAGCCTCGTCGGTGTGACCACGCCCGTGCCCCACGAGGTGCCGAACTCCCTGACGTGGCAGGTCTCGGCGGGCGACGCCCGGTACCGCGCAGTGCTGTCGCTGCCACCCGGGAGGTCGAAGGGCGCGGTGGCGCTGCTGGTGCTCGTGGACGGCAACGCGCTGCAGTTGACCGCCGCCGAGTTCAGCCGGGTGGTCACCCGCACCACCCTCGGCGCCCTGCCACCGGTTGCGGTGCTGGGGGTGACGTGCGAGACCGACGACCAGCGTGACTACGCCAGCACCAGGTTCAGGGATTTCACCCCGACCGCGTGGGAGCTGCCCGGCCCGTTCGCCGCCGACATGGCGATGGTGCGGCACGGCTCGGGCGGCGCAGGGGTGCTCCTCGAACTGCTGGTCGACACGGTGATGCCGGTGGCGCAACAGCATGTGGACGTCGACCCGGATCGGGTGGCCATCGGCGGCTGGTCGTTGGGCGGACTGTTCGCCACCTGGGCGTGGCTGCAGCGGCCCGATGTGTTCAGCCGCCTGCTGGCGATCAGCCCCTCGCTGTGGTGGGCCGATGCGGAATTGGTGCATGCCCCGATCGCCGATCGCCCGATGGGTCACCGTGCGTTCGTATGCGCGGGTGAACACGAGGAGGGCGACCCAGAACTGGTGTGGCCGCGTCAGTACGCGAACGCCGACCAGCGTGAACTGGCGGCCATGGTGCGCAACGCCGTCGCGTTCGGTGAGCGGTTGTCGGCAGCCGGCGTGGCCACCGAGACGGCGGTGTTCGACGCCGAGCACCACATGACGGTGTCTCCGGCCGCACTTGCCCGCGGCATCATGCACCTCTTCGCCTGACTCACCCACCCCGTCCCGGCCACCCGAACCCTGAACCCCGAGAGAGGGGCGGGGCGAGGGGCGGGGCGGGGGCGGGGCGGGCTCAGCGGGCGGGCATCACCTTTGCGGCGGGCTGCACCACACGCGGGTCGGCGGCGTGGGCCACCTTCGGGTCCTTGTGCTCGTAGGGCAGTGCGTGCAGCACGTGCCGCATCGATTCCAGACGGGCCAGCTTCTGCACGTTCGAGTTCACCACCGTCCACGGTGCGTGCTTGCTGTCGCTGAGGCGGAACATGCGGTCGCGCGCCTTGCTGTACTCGGCGAACTTGATGACAGCGGCCTCGTCGTTGGGGCTGAGCTTCCACTGCTTCAACGGGTCGTTGCGGCGTTCGTCGAACCGGCGCAGTTGCTCCTCCTGCGACACGGTGAACCACAGCTTGAACAGCTTGATGCCGTCCTCCACCAACTGGTGCTCGAACTCGGGAACCTGGGTGAAGAACTTGTCGCGCTGCTGAAGTGTGCAATAGCCCATCACGGGCTCGACCACGGCCCGGTTGTACCAACTGCGGTCGAACATCACGATCTCCCCGGCGGCGGGCAGGTGCTCGACGTAGCGCTGGAAGTACCACTGGGTGCGCTGCACGTCGCTGGGCTTGGGCAGCGCCACGACGCGGGTGACGCGCGGGTTGGTGTGCTCGGTGAAGCGACCGATGGCGCCGCCCTTCCCGGCGGCGTCGCGACCCTCGAAGATGATGCAGATGCGTGCGCCCGTCTCGACGGCCCAGCGCTGCAGCTTCACCATCTCGATCTGCAGGGGGATGAGCGCAGCCTCGTAGTCCTTGCCCTTGGGCACGGGACGGTCGGGAGCGTGACGCTCCATGTCGGTGATGGTGAGCTTCTTCGCCACGGGCGGGAACGTTAGGCGCGTTGCGATCGACCGTGGAACGAGAGCCCGAGGACGGGGAACACCACCACCGACAACAGACCGGCACCCACCATCGCTGCAGCGTTGTCGGGTCGCATCAGGCCGTCGGCGACACCGAGGCCGGTGATCACCACCACCAGCGGCAGGGCCGCGGACTGCAGGAAGGCGAGGCTGATCATGTCGTTGCGGGCCAGGTGCTTGCGATAGAGCAGGGCGGGCAGCCCGCGCACCACGAGGAACAGGGCGAGGAACATCGGCACCTTCAGCAGGGTGCCGGCGTCGCCCAGTGCGTCGATGTCGAACTTCATGCCGCTGACCACGAAGAACAGCGGGATGAAGAAGCCGAAGCCGAGGGATTCCAGCCGCACCTGCACCTCGTGCAGGTGATGGGCGCCGTCGCCGTCGTCGGCGCCCAGGAACAGGCGGGCGATCATGCCGGCTGCGAAGGCGCCGAGGAGGATGTCGAGGTCGAACCGGAACGCCACCCACACCAGGAAACCGCACAGCAGCACCGAGATGCGGACGCCCAGTTGGCCGCTGGTGTGCAGCGTGTGCCCGATGAGCCGCACGAACCGTGGCGGTGTGGTGCGCGAGGCGAGGTATCCGGCAATGCCGGCGATCGCCGCGAAGACGGCCAGCACCGTGGCGGCCCGGGCCGGCTGCTGCGTGGTGAGTGCCAGCGAGATGGCGACGATCGGCCCGATCTCGCCGAGTGCACCACCCGCCATGAAGAACGACCCGAATCGAGTGCCCAGCAACCCGGCGTCACCGACGATCGGCAGCAGGGTGCCGATGGCGGTGGTGGTGAGGGCGACGGCCACGAACCGGACGCCGGAGGTGACACCCAGGCCGTGCAGGCCCCATGCCACGGCGATGCCGAGCGCCAGCGACACCACCCAGCCCTGCACGGCCAGGCGTGAGGGAGCGCCACGAACCTCGTGCAGGTCGACCTCGAAGCCGGCGAGGAAGATCAGCAGCACCAACCCCAGTTCGGCCAGTACGCCGATGACCTCGTCGAGTTGCGCCCACCCCAGCACCTTCGGGCCGATGGCGATGCCGAGTGCGATCTCGACGACCACGCCGGGCAGGCGCACGAAGCGACGGACGAAATCGGCAACGAGGGGACTGAGGGCGGCGACGGCCACCACCAACAGCAGGGTCTGGACGGTGTGGTCGTGCACGGCCGAAGTGTAGGGAAACCGTCAGCGCACGGGCGGCGACACCACTGCCATGGCGATGGCCAGGGCGTGGCCGATGTTCAGCGAGTCGACGCCGCGGTGCATGGGGATGCGCACGTCGTAGTGCGTCCGCTCGCGTGCCTCGGCGGTGAGGCCGGGACCCTCGGCACCGGCGATCAATGCCACCTTGTCGGGCAGGTCCATGGAGAACAGGCTGTCGGCATCGGGGTCGGGGGTGAGGGCCCACGTCTCGAAGCCCCGCTTGGCAAGCGTGACGAGCGGCGCCGGCCACTCGTGGCATCGCACGACCGGCAGGTGAAGGATCTCGCCCATCGAGACGCGGATGCTGCGTCGGTAGAACGGGTCGGCGCAGGTGGGCGACAGCACCAGGGCGTCGAAGCCCAGCGCCCTTGCACTGCGGGCCACCGCACCGATGTTCTCGTGGTCGTTCGAGCCCTCCAGCACCACGACGCGCTTGGCGCCGGTGATCACGTCGTCGAGCGTGGAGGTGGGTCGCCGGTTGGCCGATGCCAGCACGCCCCGGTGCAGGTCGAAGCCGGTGATGGCCTCCATCACGTCGGGCTGCACGACATAGACGGGTGAGGCGTGTGACTCGACCAGGGGCCGCATGCGCTCGAGGCCCTTGGGGGAGAGCAGGAACGACCGCACGCGGTACGGGGTCTGCAGCAGTCGCTCGACCACCGGTGCGCTCTCGGCGATGAGGAACGCGTGGCTCTCTCGACGTTCGCGGATGGCGACGTAGTCGCTGACCCGCGGGTCGTCGGCGGACTCCACATCGATGATCACGACCCGACTCTACGGCGCGATACTTCGCAGGTGACCACGAACACCGAGCGTTACTCCTTCGTGCCCGGCTCGACCGTCGACTATCCGATGATCGTCGACGGCGACGGCATCCACCTCATCTCCTCGGATGGCCGGCGCATCATCGATGCCGCCGCCGGCGCCGTCGTCGGCAACATCGGCTGGGGTCGCACCGAACCGGGCGAGGCGGCCGCCGCGGCGATGCGCATGGGGTACGTGGTGCCCACCTGGCCGACCCCTGCCCGACTCGCCCTGCAGGAGGAACTGGCCCAGCACTGGCTGCCCTCGCACATGGGCAACGTGTTCTTCACCAGTGGCGGCAGCGAGAGCACCGACTCGGCGTTGCGCCTGGCCCGCGCGTATCAGGTCGCCAAGGGCCGCCCTGAGCGGTGGAAGGTGATCGGTCGCCACCCCAGCTACCACGGCATGACGACCGGCACGATGGCCGCGGCGAGTCACAGCATCCGCCAGAAGGGTTACGAGCCGCTGCTGCTGCCGTTCCCCAAGGTGCCGTGGGACGACCCCGAGCAGGTGCTGAAGGTGATCGAGCAGGAGGACCCCGCCACCATCGCCGGGTTCATCGCCGAACCGATCACGGGTGCTGCGGGTGCATGCCTCACCGCGAGCGACGAGTACTGGCAGACGGTCACCGACGCGTGCCGCGAGCACGACATCCTGCTGATCGCCGACGAGGTGATGACCGGCTACGGGCGCACCGGCTTGAACTTCGGCCACCAGCACTTCCCGTTCGTGCCCGACGTGATCGTGGGCGGCAAGGGCCTGGGCGGTGGCTACGTGCCGCTCGGCGCCGTGGCCGCGACCGACGACGTGGTGGGTGCCCTGCGCGGCAGTGGCTTCATGTATTTCACCTTCACCGGCAGCGACGGGGCCTGCGCGGCCGGCGCCACGGTGCTGCAGATCGTGCGGCGCGAGAGCCTGGTCGAGCGGTCGCGCACGATGGGCGCGCTGCTGGGGCGCCGCCTGTGCGAGGAACTCGGCGAGCACCCGGCGGTCATCGAGATCCGCGGCCGCGGCCTGTTCTACGGGCTCGAGATCCGCTGCAGTCGCGAC
>JBJTXX010000096.1:0-2971 GCA_046082485.1 Actinomycetota bacterium | reverse complement strand
GCGAACACGTGCACGTCGTCGGTGCTCACCGAGGCGTAGAGGCCGCACTCGGCGAGGGCTGCTTTGGCCAGTTCGTGCACGCGGCCTCGTTTGATGACCGTCTCGTCGTCGTCGGCGATGCCGATCACCCTCACCGGGTTGCCCAGCGCGGCGAAACCGGCCAGCAGACCCGACTGTGTGCTGCTGCTGCCGGTGCAGTGCACGATGTAGTCGAACCCGACATCCGCCTCGAGGCATTGCCGCTCGATCTCGGCCGCGCACGCCATGTAGCCGAGGCTGCCGAGCCGGTGCTCGGATGCGCCTCCAGGAATCGGGTACGGCCGGTGCCCGAGGCTGGCAAGGTGGGCGCAGAACTCGTCGAGCGGGCCTTGGTCCTCGATGGGGCGTGGTGTGTCGTCGATGAACAACTCGGCTCCCATCAGGCTGCTGAGCAACAGGTTGCCCACATCGCGGTAGCCAGGCCCGGCGTCCTCGGTCCAGCCGAAGTGCAGCAGCGCGCACTTCAGCCCGGCCCGTGCGGCGGCCGCGGCGGTCTGCCGGGTGTGGTTCGACTGGATGGCGCCGATGGTCACCAACATGTCGGCCCCGGTGCGCAGGGCGTCGCCCACGAGGAACTCGAGCTTGCGGGTCTTGTTGCCGCCGCCCTCGAGCCCGCTGAGGTCGTCGCGCTTGATCCACAGGTCGGGGATGCCGATGCGCTCGCCCAGGTTGGCAAGGCGGTGCATCGGTGTGGGCAGTTGGGCGAACCGCATCCGCGGTTGCTCGCCCAGGGCACGCTCGAGCCGCTCGAGGGCTGAGGAATCGCCATGTGCCACGCGCCTCATGGTGGCAGACCTTGCCATCTGCGGACAACGGGCTCCGAACCGAGGGTTCTGTGCGTGACGGTGCCGCACGAAAGCCTCGAGATCGATCAGCGGAACGGGAGGGATTTGAACCCCCGGGGCTGTGACACCCTTCCGCTTTCAAGGCGGACGCATTTGGCCGCTCTGCCACCGTTCCGCCGGAGAATCTACCGGCGGCCACGGACGGCGCCGCCCGCGTGTCAGCGGATCTGCGACCGCAGGCGCTCGACCCACTCGTCGGCGTCTCGCCAACGGGTGTCGGCATGGTCGCGGGCCGAGGCGGCCTGCTCGCCCGCCGCGGGGTACGAGCCGAGGAACTTCACGTGGCCCTGCTTGCTGTGCAGGGCGCGCATCGCGTCGGCCACGAGCTCGTCGGCCACGTGACCGTCGAGGTACACGATGAAGCAGTAGTCGCCGAGGCCGCCGTCCTTGGTGGGGCGCGACAGCAGGTTCGACAGGTTGATGCGCCGGGCCGCGAACTCCTGCAGGATCGAGATGAGGCTGCCCGGCTCGTCGGCGCGCTGGTAGATGACCAACGCCGTGCGGTCGTGGCCGGTGGGGGCGGGCACGCCCTCGCGGGCGACCACCACGAACCGGGTCTGGTTGCCGCCGTGGTCGGCCACGTCGGCCGCCAACACCTGCAGGCCGTACAGGTGGGCACTGGTGCGAGGTGCCAACGCGGCGCCGCCCACCATGCCACCCTCGGCCACCAGTCGTGCGGCCTCGGCGGTGCTGTTGGTGGCCCGCACCTCGGCGTGGCCCACGTTGTTGCGCAGGAACGCGTGGCACTGCGCGGTCGCCACCGGAATGCTGTAGACGGCCGTGATGTCGGCGATGGTGGTGCCGGCTTGGGCGAGCAGGCAGTGCTCGATGTTCAGCACCACCTCGCGCTGGATGAGCAACTCGTGGTTGAAGGCCAACTCGTCCTGCGTGAGGTTGACGGTGCCCTCGATGGAGTTCTCGATGGCCACGAAACCGAGGTCGACATCGCCCGCCTCGACGGCATCGAGCACATCGGGCATGGTTCGGTACAGCACGTGCTCGGCTGCAGCCAGATCGGGTTGGGTCTTCAACGCCTGCTCGGTGAACGTGCCGAGCGGCCCGAGGAACCCGACGCGCAGTGGCCGGCCGGTGGAGGTCATGGGACCTCAGGCTATTGCCCGGGCCTGCTCCGCGGGCGCGAGTTTGCGCCACCCGCGCCACAATGGGCGCCGCATGGACGAGCGTGAACTGGCCGAGCTGGTGGAGGGTGTGCGCAGCGGCACCGTCGCCCCCGACGACGCCGTGGCGCGCCTGCGCCGCTTGCCGTTCGCCGAGGTGGGCGACACGTTGGTCGATCATCACCGTGCCCTGCGGCAGGGAATGCCCGAGGTGGTGTACGGCCGCGGCAAGTCGGCCGAGCAGTGCACCGAGATCGTGGGCGAGCTGCTGGCGCACGGTTCGGGCCCCGTGTTGCTGACCCGCGTCGACGACGCCACTGCAGCCGTGGTGATGGCCGCGCACCCCGACGGCGATCGTCGGGCCGGCGGAGTGCTGTGGCGGCGCCCGCGCCCGCACCGTTCGTCGAAGGTGTTGGTGGTGAGCGCCGGCACCAGCGACGTGCCCGTGGTCGACGAGTGCGTGCTCACGCTGCAGGCCTTCGGCTTCCAAAACGATCGACTCACCGACGTGGGGGTGGCCGGTCTACACCGACTGCTGGCCCACCTCGAGCGCGTCACCTCGGCCGACGCCGTGGTGGTGGTGGCCGGCATGGAAGGCGCCCTCGCCAGCGTGATCGGCGGGCTCACCGCCGTGCCCGTGGTGGCCGTGCCCACCAGCGTCGGTTATGGCGCTGGCCTCGACGGCGTGACTGCGCTGTTGGCGATGCATGCCACGTGCGCCAATGGCGTGACGGTGGTCGGCATCGACAACGGCTTCGGCGCGGCGTGCGCCATCGCGAGGACGTGCCCGTGACCACCGCTTGGTTCCACTGCTTCGCCGGCACGGCGGGAGACATGACCATGGCTGCGCTGATCGACGCCGGTGCCGACCCGTTGCAGGTGGTGCAGATCGTCGGAGCGCTGCCCGTCGACCACTACGCGCTCACCTTCGACAAGGTGCAGCGCTGCGGGGTGGGCGCCACACAGGCG
>JBJTXX010000095.1:0-1427 GCA_046082485.1 Actinomycetota bacterium | reverse complement strand
CCGAAGAAGTGCCCACCCGGGCCGACCTCGGCGATCGCGTCGAGCGCGATGGTCTCGTCGGTGACCTCGATGGGGCGGAAGTACTCGACCAGCATCTGCAGCATCTCGGCATCGACGACGAGCTTCTCGTACGACGCCGTCAGGCCGCCCTCCAGCCAACCGGCGGCATGGTTGATGAGGTTCGCCCCTCCGAGCAGGGCCCCCCACACCGACATCGCGCTCTCGTAGGTCGACTGCGCGTCGACCGCGTTCGAGGCGGTGACGTTCGACGACCGCAGCGGCAGACCCACCCGACGTGCCAGCTGGCCGCTCGCCTGGGCCGCCTTGCTGTACTCGGGCGTCCCGAATGCCGGTGACCCACTGCGCATGTCGACGTTCGAGGTGAACGAGCCGTACACGACCGGTGCACCTGCGCGCACCTGCTGCACGAGCACCGTGACCGCCAGCACCTCGGCGTGCTGGAGGGTGAGCGCTCCGGCGACGGTGGCAGGGGCCATGGCCCCGGCGAGCGTGAAGGGCGTGATGCAGATCGCCTGGCCGGCCGATGCCAGTTCCGTCAGCCCCTCGGCCATCGGGCCGTCGAGGGTGAGGGGAGTGTTGGTGTTGATGATCGCCAGCAGTGTCGGCCGGTGCAGCAGACCGTCACGGTCGGTGCCGAGCGAGATCGCCGCCATGTCGACGGCATCGGCGGCGCGCTGGCGGCCGAGGGGGATGGCCTGCCAGTTCTTGTCGAGGCATCGAATGGCATTGAGGTAGAAGTCGAGGTGACGAGTGGAGGCTGGCAGGTCGAGCGCCTCGAACGGGCCACCACCCTCCTGGTGCAGCACGCCGAGCGCTTGCACCAGACGCAGGTACTCGACCTGTTCGGCATCGGTGCCGGCGCGTCGGCCGCGGTCGAGATCGTGCACGAACGCCGGGCCGCCGACGGAACCGAACACGACATGGTCGCCGCCGATGGTGAGCGTGTGGGCCGGGTTCCGGGCCTCGAGCGTGAACACCGACGGGCACGTGCTGAGCGCGTGTTCCACCACCTCGGGGTCGAAGCGCACCATGAGGCCGTCGACCGTGCACCCGGCGCTGGCGAAACGCGCCCGCGCCGTGTCGTCGAGGATGCGCATGCCGGTGGTCGAGAGCAGTCGCAATGCGCTGGTGTGGATGTGCTCGACGTGGTCGGTCGACAGCACCTCCACCGGTCGATAGGGGTTGCGCACCGGCGTGAAGGGCAGGGTGCTGAGGGTTCCTGCCTCGCGTCGTGCCCGTTGTGTGCGCCGCATGTTGCGAGTCTCGCAGACCCGCGTCGAACCAGCGGGCACGACCGTGCACGCGAAGGCGTTCGACCCTACGGTCGCCGCATGAACGCTCCGTCGGCAGTGGTGGTGGCCCATCTGGTGGCCACCTTGTTCATGACCGGCCTGATCTGGTTCGTG
>JBJTXX010000094.1:0-6186 GCA_046082485.1 Actinomycetota bacterium | reverse complement strand
ACACCATCGGCTTGGGGTCCCGATAACCGGAGAGCGCCTCGCTGGCACCGTGGTTGAAGGTGGTGACCGTCTCACCGCTGCGGGCCTGCCCGACGTCCTTGATGCCGGCGATGAGGTACCCCACCTCGCCGGGGCCCAACTCGTCGACCGGGGTCGTGCCCGGCCGACGAACGCCGATCTCCACGGCCTCCTGCTGGGTGCCGGCCTGCATGAACAGCAACTTCGAGCCACTGTTGATGCGACCGTTCATCACGCGGATGCTGCTGACCACACCGCGGTACTGGTCGTACTGCGAATCGAAGATCAGCGCCTGCAGCGGGGCCTCTGGGTTGCCCTTCGGGGCGGGGATGCGCTCGATGACGGCATCGAGCAGGCTGTCGACACCCTGACCTGTCTTCGCGGAGATGCGCAGGATGTCCTCGGCCGGGATGCCGAGCACGGTCTCGATCTCCATCGCATAACGATCGGGATCGGCGGCCGGCAGGTCGATCTTGTTCAGGGCCGCCACGATCTCGAGGTCGTGTTCGAGCGCCAGGTAGCAGTTCGCCAGCGTCTGGGCCTCGATGCCCTGTGCCGCATCGACCACCAGCACCACGCCTTCGCACGCGGCCAGGCTGCGGCTGACCTCGTACCCGAAGTCGACGTGACCCGGCGTGTCGATGAGGTGCAGCGTGTGCCCCCTCCACTCCACTCGCACGTTCTGCGCCTTGATGGTGATGCCGCGCTCGCGCTCTAGATCCATCGAGTCGAGGTACTGGGCGCGCATGTCGCGGGCATCAACGGCCTTCGTGAGTTCGAGGATGCGGTCGCTCAGCGTGCTCTTGCCGTGATCGATGTGCGCGATGATCGAGAAGTTGCGGATGCGTTCGAGGTCCATGGCGGGTCAGCGAAGGCTATCGGCAGGTTGGGGGCGGGGGCGGGTCGCTGTTAGCCTTCGGCCGCCCCATCGGTGGCTTCCGTGCCGAGACGTACCAAAGGCTGAACGTGGCGAACATCAAGAGTCAGAAGAAGCGCATCCTCACCAACGCAAAGCGCGCTGCGCGCAACAAGTCGGTGAAGAGCGAACTGAAGACCCGCGTGAAGAACGCCCGCGCCGCTGCCGGCACCGAGCAGGGCGAAGAGGCACTGCGCCTCGCAGTGAAGCGGCTCGACATGGCCGCTGCCAAGGGTGTGATCCACCCCAATCAGGCCGCTCGTCGCAAGAGCCGCCTGATGAAGCAGATCAACGCAGCCGACTGAGCCTGGCCACCAGCACTTCCATTACCAGTTCCTCCGGCCACTCCTTCTCGCCGCGCAGGTCGAGGTCGGCCTGAGCCAGCAGTGCGATTGCCCTGGCCGTGGCGCCCGAGCCCAGTTTGCGGTGCTGGTCCAGCATCTTCTTGGCGGGGAAGCCTGGCTTGATGCCGAGCACTGCCGCCACCGATGCCTCGTCGCGGGCCTCAGCGCCGTCGAGCATGAGCAACTTGGCGTAGTGCCCGTGCAGGATCGACATCACCTGCAGGGGGTGCCGCTCGCCGGCCCGCATCATCCGGTGCACCAGTCGCAGTGCCTTCGTGGTGTCGCCCCTGTCGATCGCGTCGGTGAGATCCCAGGGCGGCACTCCCCCAGCGTCACCGAGGAACGGCACGACGTCGTCGCCACGCAACGTCTGCCCCTCGCCGTAGGTGGACTTCAGCACCTCGAGGATGCCCTGCAGTCGACCGGCGTCCTCGCCCAGCCACTCCGTCAGGGTGCGCACGGCTCCGGCGTCGAGCCGCAGCCCGGCGTTGCGGATCTGGTCGTCGAACCAGGCCAGACGATCCTGACTGCGGGTCGGCGGCGTGGTGTCGCGCACCGTGCCGGTCTTCTTCACGATGTCGGTGAGCGACTTCGGCATGCGGCCGCCCCCGCCCACCAGCAGCAGATCGGTGCTGGGCATGGGATCCTGCAGGTACGCCACGAGCGGCGCGACGTCGTCGGCGTTGAAGCGACCCACACCCCGGGCGACCACCACCCGGCGATCGGTGAGGAACGGCGGGGTCTGCGCCGCGTCGAGCACGGCCAGCAGTTCGTAATCCGCTCCGTCGAAGTCGTCGACCATCAATGCCCGATCGCCGTCACCGACCAGTGAGTCGAGCAGTTCGCCGACTGCGGTCAGCACGAGGGATTCGTCATCACCGGTCACGAGGGTCACTGACATGGTGCCTCCACAATGCCACAGTCGCGGTCGCCGCCAGCAGGGTGACCCACACCGGAATCGTCCATCGAGCCGGTGGTTCGGCTGCCGCTGCCACGTGCGCCACGGTGGCCACCCAACGGGTGCCCGCATCGAGGGGCAGCATCACCGCCCTCGCCACTGCGTCGGGCAACAGCGAAGCCACGGCGCCGACGGGCAGGCCCACCAGCATCACCCCTGCCGCCACGGGCACCGCCAGCAGATTCGCGACCACCGACACCACGGGCAGGCGTCCGAACACCAGCAGACTCGGCAGCGCCACACCGACCTGCGCGCCGAGGGTGACGGCGAGGGGCGCCGCCAACCACGGCGGGCCCGGGAGGTGTCGCCGCAACCACGGCCCGACCACGGACACGCCGAGTGTGGCCCCGACCGACAGCCAGAAGCCCACCGACCTCACCAGCACCGGGTCGGCGATGACCAGCGCGATCACCGTGAGGGCCAGCAGTCGCAGCGCCGTGGCCGACCGCCCCATCGTGAACGCGGTGACGCCGAGACCGGCCATCACCCCGGCTCGCAGCACCGAGGGCTCGAAACGGGTGGCGAGCGCGAACCAGCCGATGAGGCCGATGGACGCCAGCCACCGCCACCATGGCCGCAATCGCCGCAACAGCGGTGCTGCTGCAGCAAGCACGAAGTGCAGGTTCTGGCCCGACACCGCAGTCAGGTGCGAGAGGCCGCTGGAGCGGAACTCGTCGACGAGCCAGCGCGGTTGACGTGCATCGTCGCCGATGACAAGTCCGGTGAACAGCGACGCGGTCTCGGGCGCCATCGACACCTCGGCCGAACGGCGCAGCGCGGCGCGCAGTCGGTTGGCCGCCCGGTGCACGCCGCTGCCGGGCACCACGTCACCCATGACGTGCATCCTGAACCGGCCGACCACGTGGCGCACCTTCGCCCGTTCGTCACCGGATGGCAGCGGCAGTCGTTCGCCCGCCATCCACACCAGTTCTCCGCCCTGCGGACGCCGCAGACGCTGCGCATCGAGCCCATAGCCCCACACGTCGAAACGCTGGCCCTGCACCTCGACGGTGGTGCGCACTCCCCTGCCGAACTCGGCCGGGTCGCCTACCACCGTCACCCAGCCGACGAACGGACCCAACTGGCGTGGTCGGGCCTGCGACACGGACCACCACGCCGCACACGACGCCACAAGGGCCAGGCCCACCGCGAGCGCGGCGAAGCCACCTCGCCACCGGACCACGCCTGCGGTGGCCGCCACCGGCAGTGCGACCCTGGGGCCAGCCCACGCTGCGATCACCACGACGGCAGCGACCGCCGCGACCTCCGCATCGGTGAGGTGGTGCCATGGGCGCTCCGTGCGCGGGCCGTACGCTGACCTCATGCAACCCACCCCCGCGCCGGCCGTTCCGCTCGGGCCGCGCGCCTACCGGGTGCAGATCCGCCGGCTCGGGCCATTGGTCGGCCTCGCCGTGCCGGCCGCACTGGGGCTGCTGGCCGTGGTGCTGGGAGGCATCGCAGGCTTCCTGTTGGCGCTGTTGGCTGCGCCCGGCCTGCTGGTTGCCGGCGTGCCACTGGCCAGCGGAACCGCCGTGTGGGCTGGCGCGTTGCTGGGCAGTGCACTGCTCTGGCTGGTGGTGGCCGGTGAGGCGGCGCGGCGCGCCACGAAGTCCCCGGTGGCCACCTGGGTCGACTTCTGGCGACAGTACGCATGGCTCGCAGGTGGTGTGTGGCTGGGCACGGTGCTGGCACTGGTTGCGGCGAACCTGCTGCTGGGCCGCACACTGCTGTAGGCATCACACCGTCACCAGTTCGCGCAGCGCGTCGAGTTTCGCCGGGCCGATGCCGCGCACCTCGCCGAGGTCGTCGACGCTGCCGAACGGTCCGTTCGCCTCGCGATGGGCGACGATGGCCGCCGCCGTGGCCGGGCCGACGCCCGGCAGGTCGTCGAGTTGTTCCTCGGTCGCCGCGTTCAGGTCGAGCGGGCCGGCGGGCTGGCCATCGGCGACCGCCTGCGGCACCGCCTCGCCGACCCTCGGCACGTACACCCGCTGGCCATCGACCAGCGGAGCGGCAAGGTTGATGGCATCGACCTCCGCGTTCGCCGCAGCGCCACCGGCCGTCTCGATCGCGTCGACAACCCTGCTGCCCGGCACAAGGTGGTACACGCCGCTGCGCTCCACCGCACCGGCCACGTGCACCACGACCTTCGCGTCGGGCTCCGTCGCTTCCGTTGCCGACGGGGCTGCCTCCGTCGTGGGCGAGGCCGCGGCGAACGGCAACTTCGACTCCGTGGTCGGCTGCGGCGGCGCCACCAGCCAGTAGGCCGCAGCCAACACCGCCAGCACCGCCACCGAGGTGACCCCCACCCTCGCCCAGCCCACCCAGCGCAGCCACTCCACGAGGCGTTGCACTGCGCGCTGGGGCGGCCGCGGGCGCTCGGGCAGTTCGATCGATTCGGGCATGGGGCTTCCTCCGTGTTGTGCGGGGAAGCAGCGCGCACCATATCGGCGCGCAAGCGTCAGCGGTCAGGCGCTGAAGGTGCGGTCAGCAAGTTCGGGAACCGCGGTGTCGATGGAGCGTCGGGCCACCCAGTCGGCCTCGATCTCCATCGGGATGCGCCGGTACGCACCGAGGTGCCCCTTCCGGCGCAGGCGCCACAGCAGGTAGTGCCCGCCGTAGCGGGCAGCGAATCCGAACGGGCCGTAACGGCGCCACTGCCGCACGTGCACCATCTCGTGGCGCAGCAGCCTTGGCGTGGCCCGGCCCCGGCGCACGATCACCAGTCGGCCGAGGGTGATGCCGTCGAACCCCTTCGGGACGGGGCCGCCCTCCCAGAGGCGGTACCCGTCACGAGACTCGATCGGCATGGGCCCACCCTACCGCGTGCGCCGGAGGGCGTTGGCCGGCTCAGAGCCACCACGTCCCCGAGCCGGACAGATCGGGAGGCGCACGCAACAGTTGGTCCAATGCCGTCACCAGGTTGCCCGGGTAGGCCCCGAGGGCACGATTGAAGCGCCGCGGGTTGGTGAACACCAGTCCGGAATGGTTCCGACCCTCGACCGCCCATGTTGCCGCCAATGGGGCGAATTCCGCGATGTTCTCGGTGACCACTGCCAGGCTCTCGGCGGATGCGTACCCGAGGATCTCCTCGTCGGTGGACCCTCGAAGCCACGGGGTGCCCGCGACAGCGCGCACGTCATGACCGCGCTCCTGCAACGCCACAGCGGCAGCCGGAGCGTGCATCTCGTCGAGCAACAGCCTCACTGCTCGAGGATGGCCTGCTGTCGCCGCCATGAGGCCTCGGCCTCGTCGGCGAGACGCGCACGCTCGGCGATGGCTTCGTCGACCTCCTCCGTGAAGTCGGCGTAGTAGGCCAATGCGGCGTCGACCAGTGTCACGGGGATGTCGAGCAGCTCGGCAGCGCGCGTGCGCCGCAACTGCACCGCGACGTCGCTGCCGATCAGGGCCGTCACGACATCGACCACCTCCGGGCCGCCGATCAGACATGCCCGCCTCCCTGCGGCCCCGGGCCGAAACGTCACCAACGGGTGCGTTTCGGCGCGAAGGCCTTCATCGATGAGGCGCTCGGCGAGGGTCGACACCGCGACGCGCTGGCGGCGTGCCGCCTCGCGGAGGCGGTCGTGGACGGGCTCATCGGAGAAGCGGATCGAGACGACGCTCATGACTACAGCGTAGTCAGCCGTAGTTGGAATCCGGCGCCTGCCTCAGTAGCCCGGGTCGCTCGGCCAGTTCGGCTGGAACAGGTGCCACTGCTCCGGCGCCCGGCGAATGAGGAACTCGAGTTCGTACGCCAGCGACTGGGTGACCCTGGCGACGTCGCCGCGCAGGTCGCCGGTGCGGTTCACGGCCAACGGCGGCCGCACGATCGCGTGATGGCCGTTGTAGTCGGGCCGGAAGTACACGGCCACCGGCAACACCGGCGCCCCCATCCGCAGACCCAGCATCGCCGGCCCCGCGGGCAGGGTGGTGCGCTCGCCGAAGAACTC
>JBJTXX010000093.1:0-11946 GCA_046082485.1 Actinomycetota bacterium | reverse complement strand
CACCCCAGTGGGTGAGCGCCTCGGCGAACTTCATGCCGTCGTCGCTGCCGTCGAGCATTGCCCGTTCGGCGGCGATCAGCTCGCGCCCGGCGTCGCGCAGCGCTGCGGGCGCGACCTCGACCAGCATCTCGCGCAGCGTGTCGGTGGGGCGGCTCATGCCGACGTCCTGCGTCATGGTCAGCACCGTGCCGCCCAGCGAGAACTCGCCCTCGTCGGCTTCGAGCACGCCCGACAGGATGCGCAGGATGGTGCTCTTGCCCACCCCGTTGGCGCCCACGATGGCGGCCTTCTCGCCGGGCGCGATGCCGAAGCTGACGTCGAAGAACAGCGAGTCGGCGCCCGGCGGGGCGTATTCCAGTTCGGAGACCACGATGCTGCTCACAGGGGCACCATCCTGCCACCGCTTTCCCGGAATGGGTCAGGTGCGCAGCAGCGAGCCCGTCGGGTCGTGGGGCACCTGCGGCAGCACCACCGCGCGGCAGTGGTCGCCGATGATGTCGATCTCGAACTCGGAGGCCGACTCGAGTGCATCGCTGTCGACGTAGGCGAGCGCCAGACTGCGCTGCACCCAGTGTCCGTAACCACCCGAGGTGACGTAGCCGACCCGGCGATCACCCAGGAACACGGGCTCGAAGCCCACCGCATCAGCGTCGGTCGTGTCGACCTCGAGCAGCACCAGGCGCTGCTCGGGCACCTGACCCGAGGTGGCAAGGAAGGCGTCGCGGCCCACGAAGTCGCCCTTGTCGACGGCCACATGGTGGTCGAGGCCGCACATCGCCGGCGTGATGTTCTGAACGAACTCGGTTCCCCACGAGCCATAGCCCTTCTCGAGGCGCAGCGAATCGAGCGCCCGCATGCCGAAGGGCCGGATGCCGTGCGGCGCCCCGGCACGCATGAGGTCGTGGAACAGGGCACGGTGCTGACCGGCCGGAACTGTGATCTCGTAGCCCAGTTCGCCGGTCAGCGACATGCGCGTCACGATGGCGTCACTGAGACCGACCGGCATGCGCCGCACCGAGAAGAACGGGAACGCCCCGTTCGACACGTCGGCCGAAGTGAGTGCCGCCAGCACGTCGCGCGACCGCGGACCCGACATGGCGAATCCCACCCAGTCGTCGCAGCGGTTCGTGACGGTGACACCGCTCTGCGGCAGGAACTCGTCGAACCAACGCTGATGGAAACCCTGCAGGTAGTACGAGCCGACCAGCATGAAGTGGTCCTCGTCGATGCACGCCACCGACATGTCGCCCATCAGGAAACCCTTGCGGCCGAGCATCGGGGCCAGCCGCACCTTGCCCTGCGCTGGCAGACGCGACGACATCATGTGATCGAGCCATGCGCGTGCGCCCGGGCCGCTGACCTCGTAGCGCGCGTACACGGCGGTCTCGAAGATGCCGACCGCTTCGCGGACGGCGCGCACCTCGTCGCTCACCAGCTCGTGCGCGTTCGACCGGCGGATGGTGAGGTGCTCCTCGAACTCGGGGCGACCCGGGGCGAAGTAGGCCGGGTGCTCCATACCCCACAGTTCGCTGAAGCGGGCGCCCTCGGTGGCCAGCGCGTCGTACGCCGGCGACGTCTTCAGCGGACGACCGGCCGGCAGTTCCTCGTTCGGGTAGGCGATGATGAACCGGCGTGCATAGAACTGCCGGGTCGTGTCGAGCAGATAGCGGTCGCTGCTGGCGTAGGGACCGAACCGGGCGATGTCCATGCCGAACACGTCGAGGCCCGGCTCACCGTCGACCATCCAGTTCGACAGCGCGAGCGCAATGGCGCTGCCCTGCGAGAAGCCGGCCATGCAGCCCGTGGCGCACCAGAAGTTGCGCAGGCCGCGCACCGGCCCGACGAGCGGGTTGCCGTCCGGCGTGAACATGAAGGCGCCGTTCACCCAGCGGCGGATGCCGACTTCCTGCAGGATGGGGAACCGCTCGAAGCCGATGGTCAGTTCTGGCGAGATGCGGTCGATGTCGGGGGCCAGCAGATCCATGCCGAAGCTCCACGGGGCGCCGTCGGGGTTCCAGTGCACGGGGTTCGTCTCGTACACGCCGAGCAGCACGCCGCTGTGCTCCTGCTGCATGTAGGTGAAGCCCTCGAGGTCGGTGCAGGCGGGGATCTCGCGGCCGACCAGCAACGGGATGTCCTCGGTGACGAGGTAGTGGTGCGCCATTGGCACCATCGGCAGGTCGATGCCCACCATGCGACCCACCCGCCGACCCCACAGGCCAGCGGCGTTCACGACGTGCTGGGCCACGCAGGTGCCCTGCTCTGTGACGACCGTCCAACCCTCGGGGTGCGGCAGCAGTTCGACGACCCGGTTGCGCAGGATGACCTCGGCACCACGGTTGCGGGCGGCGAGGGCGAAGGCGTGGGTGCTGCCGTGCGGGTCGAGGCGGCCCTCGTTGGCCTCCCAGATGCCGCCGACCACACCCTTCAGGTCGACGATCGGCACCAGTTCCCCGCACTCGTCGGGCGTCAGCAGACGCGACTCGGTGCCCAGGGTCGCGGCGAGTGCATGGCTGGCCTTCAGGAACTCCCAGCGTTCCTTGGTGCCCGCCAGGCTGATGCCGCCGGACATCTTCATGCCGACGTCCTGGCCGCTCTCGGCCTCGATCTCGCGGTAGAGGCGGATGGTGTAGTCCTGCAGCGCAGCGACGTTCGGGTCGTCGTTCATCGAGTGGAAGCCCGCTGCGGCGTGCCACGTGGAGCCGGCGGTGAGTTCACTGCGTTCGATGAGGGCGATGTCGGTCCACCCCGCACGCGCCAGGTGGTAGAGCACGCTCACACCCACGATGCCGCCGCCGATGACAACGACGCGGTACTGGTCCTTCATGTGTGGTTCATCCTTGCTGCGAGGTGTGATCGGTGAATGTGGTGAGGCTCATGTGAAGTCGATCTCGATGGCGCCGAACGCACCGAACGACGCCGTCAGGCGCGAACCGGCGCGCACCGCCACCGACCTCACCGCCGACCCGGACATGACGACGTCGCCGGCCTCGAGGTGCCCGCCGAGGCCGCTGATCGAGGCGAGCCGGTTGGCCAGCCACGCCACTGCCGCGGCCGGGTTCCCCATCACGTCACCCGACACGCCGCGCTGCACTTCGTCGTCGACGCGCATCTCGATCGGGGTTCCCACGAGGTCGACGTCGTGGGGGTCGAGGCGCAGGTCGGACAGCACCACCCGGCCTGCTCCGGCGTTGTCGGCGATGGAGTCGACGGCCTTGGCGCGCATCGCTCCCACGCGACTGTCGATCACCTCGATGGCCGCGCAGACGTGACGGGTGGCCGCCAGCACGTCGTCGACCGTCACCCCTGGGCCACGCAGTGGTTCGGCCAGCACGAACGCGATCTCGGCCTCGACCCTTGCGTCGGCCAGCAAACTCGCTGGCACCGGCTCGCCGGGGGCCACGAACACGTCGTCGAGCAGTTGCCCGAAGTCGGGCCCGGTCATGCCGTACATCTTCTGCATGGCCTCGGACGTGAAGCCGATCTTGTGACCCTTCGCCGTGCGGCCATCGGCCAGCATCATGTCGACGAACAGTCGGCGCACGAGATAGGCATCGTCGAGGGTGTACTGCAGTTCCTCGCTGGGCGGCACGATGCCGCGGCCGGTGCGCTTGGCCTCGTGCAGTCGGGCCGCCATCAGTCGGCGTTGTTCGTCGGTGAGCAGCAGGTTCACGCGTGCACCTCGCCGGAGACGGCCGGCACCTGTTGGGTGATGCAGTGGATCGCGCCGCCGTGCACCGGGTGGGCGCGCATCTGCAACGGGATGGCTTCGCGGTCGGGGAACGCGCCCGAGATGATGCGCACTGCCTCTCCGTCGAGTTCGGAATCCTCGCCCGGCACCGGGATGAGCACGGCACCGTTGCAGAGGTAGAAGTTGAGGTACGAGCCGATGACGGTGTGTTCGCCGTGGTGGATGGTGGCGACCAACGGCACGTCGATGACCTCGTAGCCCGCTCGCAGCAGGATGTCGCGGTTCGTTTCGTGGATCTCGGCGCTGGGGTCGTCGGGGCCGCACGCCGCCATCAACAGGGCCCGGTCGTGATCGACGAACTGCAGGATCAGGTCGGTGTGCCCGTCCGAGTTCGTCGGGCCGCGGTCGAACAGTGGCCCACCCGGCAGCAACACCATCCGATCGAGGCCGAAGCCGTCGAGCAGGCGTTGCGTCACGGTGTCGCGGTCGATGTGCCAGTTGCGGTTCGGGTTCATCACGCAGTGCTCGGTGGCCACCAGCGTTCCCGCACCGTCGCAGGCGATCGCTCCGCCCTCCATCACCACGTCGATCCGCTCCACATGGTGGCCGAACTGCTCGGCCAGGGTGGCCCCCGCCCGGGCATCGCGGTCGCGCTTCGCGTGGCGCTCACCGTACGAGTTGAACACCACGTGCCGGGCCTCGACGCGGTGCCCGTCGGTGACGTAGATCGGGCCGTTGTCGCGTGACCACGAACCGTCCATGGGGATCACCCGGATGTCGACACCCTCCTTCAGCCGCCGAAAGGCGACCTCCGCACCGGCCTCGTCGGCCGCCACCATCGTGAGCGGCTCGAACTCGGCGATGGTGTTGGCGACGCGTGCGCTCTCGTCCTGCACCTCGCCGAAGAACGATCCCCACATCGACTCTCGGCAGGGCCAGAACATGATGGTGCGCTCATGGCGCACCCATTCACCGGGAAGCGACAGCGTCATCGGCACAACTCCACCCACTCGGCGTGCTTCGGGTCCTCCATCCGCGTGGCCCGGGAGTAGGCCTCGGCGATCGCGGTGGTGATGGGCCCGGGGCACGGCAGTTCACGATCATCGACGCTGCGCACCGAGCCCACCTCGGCAGCGGTGCCGCAGGTGAACATCTCGTCGGCGACGTACAGGTCCGAGCGCGTGAGGTCGGCCACCCGCAGCTCGATGCCCATGTCGGCCAACAGCACGCTCACGGATTGCTGGGTGAGGCCCTCGAGTGCTCCGGCGGAGGTGGGAGGGGTGCGCACCACGCCGTCGCGCACGACGAAGATGTTCTCGCCGGCGCACTCGCTGACCAGCCCGGCGGGGTTCAGCATGATCGTGCCGTCGTATCCCGCCCGGATGGCCTCGGTCTGGGCGAGCGACGAGTTCACGTAGTTGCCCACGGTCTTCGCGGCCGGCGGCATGGTGTTGTGGTCGTGCCTGCTCCACGACGACACCTTCAGGCGCACGCCCTTCTGCAGCACCTCGGCACCGTGCAGCGGCGCCCAGTGCCAGCAGGCGATGGCGACATCGACCGAACAGGGGATGGTGTTCAGCCCCATCTCGCCGTAGCCGTAGTACGCCAAGGGGCGCACGTAGCAGGCGTCGAGGCCGGTGCTGTTCACCGTGTCCTTCGACGCCTGCACCAACTCCTCCACCGACCAGGGCAGCGGCATCATCAGGATGCGGGCCGAGCGGTGCAGTCGCTCGATGTGATCGGTGAGGCGGAAGATGCCTGGGCCATGCGCCGTGGGGTAGGCGCGCATGCCCTCGAAGACACCCGTGCCGTAGTGCAGCGTGTGGGTGAGCACGTGCACCTTGGCGTCGGCCCAGTCGACGAGGGTGCCGTTCATCCAGACCTTCGGCGTGGCGGTGATGGGCATTCGGCAGCCTCTCTCGACGGACGGGACGGATGGACGGGTTCGGGTGGAGTGCTGCACGAAAGCATCACCACTTGCTTTTTTACACCATCCAACCGGTCGCGCTCAACATCCGTCAGTCGCAGCACAGTTCCCCGGCTGCAGCACGCACGGCAGCGACCACGTCCTCCAGGCGGCCCTGCACACGGAACTCCGGGCAGGCCACCGTCACCGCCGCCACCACCGCACCACGGCGCACCACCGGGCAGGCAACGGCCACCACGTCGACGTCGAGTTCGCGATCCGCCACGGCAACCCCCTCGACCTTCGCCGCACGGATGCGGCCGAGCAGGTCGGCCAACTCGATCGGCGCGTTCGGCCCCGACCACGACAGCGGCTCGGGGCCGACGAGCGCGGCGATGGCCTCGTCGGTGTGGCCGCCGAGCAGCACGCGCCCCGCCGCAGTGCAGTGCAGTGGGGTGCGGCGCCCGGTCCAGCCCACGGCCTGCACCGAACTGGCCGAGGCCACGCTCTCGACGGTCAACACCTGTCCGTCGTGCAGCACCGCAAGATCCGACCGCTCGCCCAGGGCAGCGGTGAGCCGTTCGAGGACGGGCTGCGCCAGGGCCAGCAGCTCCGGGGCGCCTGCCCGCGCCGCCAACGCGAGCAGCGCCCTGCCGGCCGAGAACTCGAGGGTCTCGTCGTTGCGCTCCACCAGGCCCTCGCGGGCGAGCGCCGCCAGCCCACGCGAGATCTGCGTCTTCTCGCGGCCGACGCGTTCACTCACCGACACCACTCCCAACCCTCGGCCGGTGTTGGCCTCCTGCTCGATCAGACAGGCCAGCAGTTCCAGCTTGCGGCCGATGTTGGTGCTCGTGGTCACGGAACCTGCCCTTCCGGGTCGGCGCCGAGCGCAGCGGAGAGTTCTGCCGCAGCGGCACGCACCGCCTCGACCATCGGGCCGACCGAAGGCTCCACCCGGGCGGTCGGCCCGACCAGCACCACAGCGCCGACCAGGCGGTGCCGGAAGTCGCGCACCGGCGCGCCGACCGACGACACGCCGGCCTCCACCTGGTCGAGCAGCACGCACACCCCGCTGGCCCGTACCTTCTCGACCTCGATCGCCACCTCGGCAAGGTTCGCCGGCGCATTGCGCCCGGTGGCGGCAGGCAACGGGCCGGCACCCACCAGCGCTCGCAGTTCGGCGGCGCTGAGGTCCATCAGCAGCACCGGCCCGGCATCACCGCGCACCACCGGCAGGCTGCGCCCCAGCCACGAGATGCCACGCACCGCACTGTGCGGCATCGCCTCCGCGGCGGTGAACGAGTGCGAGCCCTGTCGGCGCACGAGGTACGTGCTCTCGCCCGTCCGCAACGCCAGACGGTCGAGGATGGGTTGGCCGCGCGACACCACGCGCCGGTCCACCAGTTGCACCGCCGAGGCATACAGCCCCCAACCGAGGCGCAACGACCTGCCGTCGGGCCCCCGTTCGACGAGACCCAGTTCGAGCAGGTCGGCCGTCACCCTGTTGATCAGACCGCGATCGCGCCCGGTCACGGCAGCCAGTCGCCCGGGCGTGAGGGCAGCCCCCTCGTGCTGGTGGTCGGCGATGGCGGTCAGCAGTTCGAGGCCGCTGGTCGACCTCGCGTCATCGTCCACCTCGCCACGCACGATCGCAACTGTAGTTGCGCCTGCGAAGCAGGCTGCCCGGGCTCAGACCCGCGGCTGCTGCTGGGTGATGCAGTGGATGCCACCGCCCCACTGGAAGATGCCGCGGGCGTCGTGCGGCACGATCTGCCGGCCCGGGTAGGCCTGTCGAAGGATGTCGATCGCCACTTCGTCGTTCGGGTCGTCGAACGTGCACAGGATGACGGCGCCGTTGCAGATGTAGTGGTTGAGATAGCCCCAGTCCACGAACTCGCCGTCGGGCGACCGCAGCGCCTGCGGGGCGGGCACCTCGATCAGTCGCAGCGAACGACCGTTCGCGTCCACGCTGTTGCGCAGCACCTCCAGGTACTGGCGGCTGACCTCGAAGTCGGGGTGCTCGGCGTTCTGCTGCACGTGCACCAGCAACGTTCCCGGTTCGGTGAAGCAGCACACGATGTCGATGTGGCCGCAGGTTCCGTAGCGGCCGTAGTCGGCCGTCAGGCCCCGGGGCACCCAGATGGTGTTGTTGGTGCCCAGGTACGCCTTCAGTTCGGTCTCCACCTGTTCGGCGTTCCACGTGGGGTTGCGGCGAAGGTCGAGTTGCACGGTCTCGGTGCAGATCACGGTGCCCTCGCCGTCGACATGGATGCCGCCGCCTTCGTTCACCATCGAACTGCTGAAGAGTTCCGCCCCGGCGAGCCCGGCGATGAACGCGCCCACGTGCCGCTCGTCGGTCGGGTCGCTGAACCCGCGGTCGCCCCATGCGTTGAACGTCCAGTGGGTTGCGCCGAGGCGGCCGTCGGGATGGGTGAGGAAGGTGGGGCCGCTGTCGCGGCACCACGCGTCACCGATGGGTGTCTCGAACAGTTCGATCGACGGATCGAGCAACGAGCGGGCGACATCACCATCGCCCAGGTTGCACACCATCCGCACCGGCTCGAACCGGTTGATCGTGTTCGCAACGCTCGCCCACACGGAGCGGGCATCGGCGAGTTCGGCGGGTTGTCCCACCCACTCCTTGTTCGCCGGCGGGAACTCCATCCAGGTGCATTCGTGGGGCGCCCATTCGGGCGGCATCGAGAACCCTTCGAGGCGGGGCGTGGTCATGCGAAGTCCTTCGGTGCGAGCGGCGGGTGGCTAGAGGAAGTAGAGGCGGCTCAGCGACACCGAGTCGCTCGGCTCGGAGTACACGGTCTCACCGTCGAGCGACACCATGCCGGTGCGCGGGTCGACGTCGACGGTGCCGAGCCGGTCGTTCAGCACCATGTCGCGCGGGCCGATGCCGCGGGTGCCGCGCACCGCCACGCGCCGTCGGCGGGTGGTCATGTGGTCGTCACCCGCATCGACCGCCGACTGGCTCACGAAGGCCACGCCGAGGTCGGCGGCGGTGGCGCCGAGGGCACCGAACTGCGGGCCCAGCACCAGCGGCTCGCACGAATCGGTGGTGGCGTTCGGGTCACCTGTCACGCCGTAGGCCGGGAAGCCGGCCTTGACGACCAGCTGCGGCTTGGCACCGAAATGGTCGGGCCGCCACAGCACGATGTCGGCCAGCTTGCCCACGTCGAGCGACCCGATCTCGTGTGCCAGGCCGTGGGCGATGGCCGGGTTGATGGTCAGCTTCGCCATGTACTGGCGCACCCGGTCGTTGTCGTCGTTGGTCGGCCCGGCCCCGAGGTCCTGCTTGTTCTTGGCCGCCAACTGGAACGTGCGGCGCACTGTCTCGCCAGCGCGCCCCATGCCCTGCGCGTCGCTGGAGGTGATGCCGATGACGCCCAGGTCGTGCAGCACGCCCTCGGCACCCATGGTGCCGCCGCGGATGCGGTCCTTCACCAGGTGGTGGTCGCTCTGCGAGTGATGGTTCAGGCCGTGCGCGGCGAAGATCATCTCGTAGTGCTCGTCGAGGGCGTCGCGGCCGAAGGGCAGGGTGGGGTTGGTGCTGCTGCCGATCACGTTCGGCACGCCGGCAAGGCGCAGCACGTTGGGCACGTGGCCGCCGCCGCAACCCTCGATGTGGAAGGCGTGGATGGTGCGACCGGCCAGCACCTTCAGGGTGTCCTCCACGCTCAGGCATTCGTTCAGGCCGTCGGTGTGCAGTGCCACCTGCACGTCGAACTGCTCGGCCACGTTCAGCGCGGTGTCGAGGGCCCGGGTATGGGCGCCCATGTCCTCGTGCACCTTGAACCCGCAGGCGCCGCCCTCCACGAGTGCCTCGACGAGCGGGGCCTCGTGGCTCGACGAGCCGCGGCCGAGGAAGCCGATGTTCACGGGCCACTGGTCGAACGCGTTGAACGCATGGCGCAGTGCCCATGGCGAGTTCACGCCCACACCCCACACCGGGCCGAACTCCTGACCGATGATCGTGGTGACGCCGGCGGCCAGCGAGGCCTCCATGATGCGCGGCGACAGCAGGTGCACGTGCGTGTCGATGGCGCCCGCCGTGGCGATCAGTCCCTCGCCGCTGATGATGCTGGTGCCGGTGCCCACCACGACGTCGACGTCGTCCTGGAAGTCGGGGTTGCCGGCCCGCCCGACGGCGCAGATGCGGCCCTCGCGGATGCCGATCGATGCCTTGCCGATGCGGCGAGTGGCGTCGATGATCACGACGTTCGAGATCACCAGGTCGCACGTCTCGCGCACGGCCGCTGCCTTCAGCAGCAGACCGTCGCGGGCCGTCTTGCCGAAGCCGGCCAGGAACTCGTTGCCGCGCTCCTGCGCGTCGTACTCGACGCGGATCACCAGGCCGGTATCGCCGAGGCGCACACGGTCGCCCACGGTGGGGCCGTGAATGGCCGCGTAGTCGTCGGGCAGGATCTCGTCGGGATGGGTGTGGCTGTGGGGAACGTCGCCGTCGTCGTGGCGGTGCTGGAACTGGCCGTGGCTGTGCGGTTCGTGCCGGGTCATTCCGTCACCCCCAGGTAGCCTTGCTCCGCGGCCCGCACCATCGCCGTCTCGCGGGCGCCGGGTGCGTCGAGCGGGCCGTCGACCAGGCCGGCGAAGCCGATGGCGATGCGGGCCCCGCCGATGGGCACGAGCGGCGCCTCGGTGGGCACCCCCGGCTCGAAACGATGTGCCGCACCGGCGGGAATGGCCAGCCGCATGCCGTAGGCGGCGGCCCTGTCGAACCGCAGACGCGGGTTGACCTCGAAGAAGTGGAAGTGCGAGGTGATGCTGACGGGCACGTCGCTGGTGTTCTCCACGCTCAGCCACACCAGCCCCTCCGGCGGCGAACTGTCCCGTGGCGCCGCCAGCACGGCACCCGGCGCGTCGTCCCCCATCCCTGCGCCCTCGCCGAACGGGTCGCGCACCACCACCATGCGGGTTCCGTCGTCGAACACGGCCTCCACCTTCACCTCGCGCACGATGTCGGGCACTCCGGGCAGCACGTCGTCGGCGCCCAGCACGCTGGCCCCGCGGGCCGCTGCCTCCATCAGCCGCAGACCGTCACGTGCGGCCTCGCACACCGTGTCGGCGATCAGCGCCGTCGCCTCGGGCACGTTCAGCTTCAGGCCACGCGCCCTGCGGGCACGGGCCAGTTCGGCAGCAGTGAAGATCAGCAGCCGGTCGCGGTCGGTGGGCGTCAGACGCATGCTGCTGACGCTAGTGGCCCGCCTCGCAGGCGCAGGTCACGACATCTCGAGGCCGGCGAACGAGCCCTCGGCGCGCCACTGTTCGAGCACCCGGATGAACGCCGGCGAGCCTGCGCCGAAGCTGCCGTTGCGCACCGTGCGCTCCGCCGGGCGACCCTCGTTGTTGTAGTAGCCGGGCGTGCAGGCCTCGAGGAACTTCACGTTGTACTGGGCCATGTCGACGATGGTCTGCACCCATGCTTCCTCGGCCTGTTGCGAAGCCTCGATGCGGGTGACGCCCTCGCGCTGGGCGTGGTCCAGCACGTGAGCGAGGTGCTTGCTCTGCTCGTCGAGCATGTACGGGAAGTTGGCCGAGAAGCCAGATTGCACCACGCTGACGATGAAGCAGTTCGGGAAGCCGCGGCTGAAGAACCCGTGGAACGTGGCGGCACCGTCGGCCCACTTGTCGGTCAGGGTCACGCCGTCGCGGCCGTGCACCTCGTAGCCCGCCCGGCGGCTGTATTCCGTGCCCACCTCGAACCCTGTGGCGTAGACCAGACAGTCAAGTTCGTACTCGCGGCCGGCCACCACCACCCCGCGCTCGGTGATCCGCTCCACACCCTTGCCATCGGTGTCGACCAGCGTCACGTTCGGCCGGTTGAAGGTGGGCAGGTAGTCGTCGTGGAAGCACGGCCGCTTGCAGAACTGGCGGTACCACGGCTTCAGTGCCTCGGCCATCACCGGGTCCTGCACGATCTGGTCCACCCGGGCGCGGATCTGTTCCATCTTCTCGAAGTCGGCCAGTTCCATCGTGCGGGCGATGCCGTCGGGGGTCATCTCGCCCTCGCCGCGCCGCATGCGGATCAGCAGGTTGCCGATGATGTCCGTCCAGCCGTCGTTCACGAGGTCCTCCGCCTCGGGGATGCCCGAGACGAGGTTGTTGAAGTTGTCCATGCGGCGACGCTGCCAACCCGGTTGCAGCGATTCCGCCCACTCGGCATCGGTGGGGCGGTCGTTGCGCACGTCGATGCTGCTGGGCGTGCGCTGGAACACGTAGAGGTGTTCGGCGTGCCGGCCGAGGTGCGGGATGGCCTGCACGGCGGTGGCACCGGTGCCGATGATGCCCACCACCTTGTCGCCCAGGCGGTCGAGCCCGCCGT
>JBJTXX010000092.1:0-4954 GCA_046082485.1 Actinomycetota bacterium | reverse complement strand
CCGACCGCATCGTGGTGATGTACGCAGGCCGGGTGATGGAGGAGGGTGCGGGTGAGCGCGTGTTCACCCACCCACGGCACCCGTACTCCGCCGGGCTCCGCGATGCCGACCCGCCACTGCATCACCGCATCCCCCGACTGCCGGCCATTCCCGGTTCGGTTCCTCGGGCATGGGAGGTCACCGCCGGTTGCGCGTTCGCACCGCGCTGCCCACGCGCCGATGAGCGGTGTCGGACCGAGCAACCAGTGCTGGAGGGCGCCGAGGATCTGGTGGCGTGCTGGTCCCCGCTCGCCGTCACCGACTCCGAGCGACCGACTGCGGCTACCACTGCCGTTGGCGAATCAGCGGCCGTCGACCGCACGCCACTGCTGCAGGTGACCGCCCTCGGCAAGCGGTTCGCCCCCGACCAACCGCCTGCGCTCGCCGGCGTGAGCATCGAGGTGGCCCGCGGTGAGGACGTGGGCATCGTGGGCGAGAGCGGTTCGGGCAAGACCACCCTCGCACGCATCCTGGTCGGCCTCGAGCGGGCCGACACCGGCGACATGCGATGGCACGTCGACGACCCACCCGCCCGTAGGGCGCAGATCGTGTTCCAGGATCCGACCTCCGCACTGAACCCCCGCATCACCGTCGGCGCAGCACTGGCCGAGGCTCTCGCGGTCGGGGGGCGCAACCGGTCGGAGGTGCCCGAGTTGCTGCAGAGCGTGGGTCTGCCGGCCGAGTACGCGCGTCGACGACCGTCGGCTCTCTCCGGCGGCGAACAACAACGCGTCGCCATCGCCCGCGCCATCGCCCCACGCCCACACCTGCTGATCTGCGACGAGCCGGTCAGTTCGCTCGACGTCAGCGTGCAAGCCCAGATCCTGAACCTGATGAACGACCTGCTCGAGCAGTTGGGGCTGGCCCTGCTGTTCATCACCCACGATCTGGCCGTGGTGCGACAGGTGGTGACCCGCGCCTACGTGATGCACAATGGCGGGGTGGTGGAGACCGCTTCGATGGACACGCTGGTCACTTCGCCCACGCATGACTACACCCGTCGACTGTTCGCCTCGGTGCCCCACCAATGAGCGACGCCGCGGCACACCACGTCAACGAGGGCGACGACGGGGCGGCCATCCGCCTCGCCGTTGCCGAGAACATGCGAAGAGCACGCCTGACCAAGGGCATGAGCCTGCGCGAACTCTCCGGCCGCACGGGCCTCAGCACCGCCCTGCTCTCGCAGATCGAACGCGAGGTGGCAAACCCGACGGTGGCTGCCCTCACCCGGATCTCCTCGGCGATCGATCTCACCTTCGCCGACCTCACCCGTGCGCCGCTGATCGAGGCCGAGATCGTCCGTGCCAGCGAGGCTCCGGTCGACGCGCCCAGCGGGCGCATGCTGTTCGCGATGATGGAACGTCGGCGGTTCGACATCTCCGAGGGAGTGCTGCCCGCTCACACGGCCGGGGTGTTCAGCGATCACGGGCGTGGTTCCATCGAGCACGGCTACGTCGTTGCCGGTGAGGTCACGCTGCAGTTGGGCGACGCCACCCACCGGTTGGGCCCCGGCGATGCAGTGCGCTTCTCCTCGTCGGTGCCGCACGCCTACAGCACTGGGCCGTCAGCGGCCACCCTTCTCACCGTCGTCGTGTACGCGGACGACTGATCCCGTCGTGACGACCGATTCCACCATCACCGACGCGCTGCTGGCGATCCGGGCGCCGCAGCACGCGAGTCTCTCGGCCGACGGCGCGCGACTGCTGCTCACCACCACGCACATCCCCGTGGGAGTGGAGGACGAAGTCACCACCAACTCCGTCATCGACGTGGCCGACGGGGCCGAGCGCGGGTTGCAGCTCGCCGGTGCAGGGCACTCACCGGTGTGGGCGCCCCGGGGAGCAACCCTCGTCTGGAATGCCACCGCGGACGACGGCAGCCCTGTGTTGATGACGGCCGACGACGTGCACGGACCCGCCCGCGAACTCGCGGGAACGCGTGGCTGCACGTCGTCACCCGTGTGGTCGCCCGACGGCACCCTGTTGGCGTACACCGCCGGAGGCCGTGACCGGCTCGATCGCACCCGGCCCTACCGCTGGACCCGCCCAGTCGCAGCCTTCGACGGGCTCGGCCCGTTGGAGGACCCTCCCCAGCTGTGGGTTGCCGACGTCGCCACCGGCGGGAGTCGGCGCCTCACGAACGACGACTGGCGATGGTCCGGGCCCGAGTGGTCGCCCGACGGCACGCAACTGGCGGTCACGGTGGGAACCGACCCCGAGGGCACGCTCCGCGGACAACACCTGGCGGTCGTCTCGCTCGACGGCGCGGTGCACCTGCCCGCGCTGCCGCGATGCCGGTCGATGTCGGTGGCGTGGTTGCCCGACGGGCGGCTGGTCGCACTGCTCGCCGAACCTCAGGAGGACGGCCTCGGCAGCGATGCCGCCCTCTTCATCGTGTCGAGTATCGGCAGTGCGGCCGAGGCCGTGCTGCGCATCGATCGCCCCTTCCTGCACGGTGACGTCTACGGCGACTCGCCGGCGGCGCTCTCCGAGGTGTTCGACCGCGTGCTCCTGTCGGACGGCGCCGGACGTCTGGTGATCCGAACCGGCAGCCGTGGTCGCATGGCCGTGGCTCGCTTCCACCCCGACAGCCCCGAGTGGTTCGAGGTGCTCACCAGTGGCGGCCGCTGCTGTTCACCGGTCGCCGCCGTGGGCGACACCATCATCTGCACCACCCAGTCGTGCACCAGCGCAACCGATCTGGTGGTGGTCACCCCGGGTGGCGGGGCCGAACGGCGGCTCACCTCGTTCGCCGTCGAGCCGACGGTGGAGGCGCATCGCTTCACCGTCGACACCCGCGACGGGCTCACGCTCGACGGGTGGTTGCTCACGCCACCCGGTGCCGACGGGCCCCTGCCAGCGGTGATGCTCGTGCACGGCGGGCCGCACTTCACCTTCGGTGAGATGTTCTCGATCGATGCCCATGCGCTGTGCGACGCGGGGATCGCCGTGCTCTACACGAACCCCCGAGGTTCCACGGGATACGGCACCGCATTCGCGCAGTCCTGCCATGGCGACTGGGCATTCGGCCCCGCCGCCGACGTGCACGCCGTGCTCGACCACGCGGTGAACCAGGGCTGGGTGCGCGGCGACCGCCTCGGCATCGCCGGCAACTCCTACGGCGGCTACATGTCGGCGTGGATGGTGGGAACCTCGCAGCGTTTCCGTGCCGCCGTGATCGAGAACCCGGTCACCGATCTGGTGTCGATGTACTTCACCAGCGACATCGGGGCCACCTTCTTCCCACCGAACTTCGGCGGCGCGCCGCACGAGGTGCCCGACGTCTATCGAGAGCAGTCGCCCATCATGCTTGCTCACCTCGCCCGCACGCCGTGTCTGTTCCTGGTCGGTGAGCAGGACAAGCGGTGCCCCTCCGCACAGGCGTGGGCCATGCATCGTGTGCTGCGCTCGAATGACGTTCCCAGCGAGGTGATGGTGCTGCCCAACTGCTCGCACGAGGGCACCACGTTCGGCCCGCCCGTGGCGCGGCGCGCAGCCGATGCCGCTCTGGTCGATTGGTTCGTTCGCTGGCTCTGACGCGGGCATGATCCTCTCCTCGTATCGCTAAGGGGGCAACCATGGGAGACCCGTCCGGGGGACAACCGATCCGCGGATTGGTGAGTCAGGGTCAAGCTGCGGCCGCGCGGCTCCGCGCAGCCAAGCAACAACAGGCCAAGGCATCGAACGACAAGGAGAACGACGCCGCGAACGAGGACGCCGACGCGGCCCAGCAAGACCTCGACACGATCAACGGCGAACTGGTGCGCCGCACGGGCCAGTCGGTCACGCTCGACGGTGTGCTCGAGACCGGGTGGGCCCGGGAGATGATCGTGCAGGGTCATTCCGAGCTCCAGGTCAGCGACACCGTGTCGGCACGACTGCTGCAGGGTGGCATCGAGGCGACGGGCGATCTCAGCGACGAAGAGGTGATGGAACGCCAGGCACGCATCAGGGAGGCCGAACGGCAGCAGTTGCGTGACGACATCATTCGCAAGGAGACCGGTCGGGACCCCGATGATCTCGACCCCGAACAGGTGCGCCGGGCACTTCGGAACGCGGCGCTGAAGGAGGCCGACGGCACAGGCCTGATGGCCGACAGGCCGGTGTTCGGGCACGACCCGCTCGACGACGACGATGACGAGATCGGCTCCGACATGGACGAGATGGCGAATCGTCTGCGGGTCGCCGACTTCGTGGGCAAGCCCGTCGGCGCACTCACACCTGCCGACCTGAATGCGTACGCCAAGCACGTCAACGATCTCGCACTCGAGTCCTTCGCGGGCAAGCCGATCGAGGAGATGTCCGCGGTGGAGCGGATGAAGGCTCAGGGTCGGCTCAATGAGCAGATCGCCGAGGCGCACCGGAACGCGGGCAAGAAGACGGAGGATGCTGCTCCGGACAATGGCGAGGGAGACGGCGCAGGGAACGGCGCGACAGGCGACGGAGCAATCGATGGAGTCAATGGTCGTGTGGTGGGGGTCGACGGCGATCCCGACGAGGGAGACACCGGCGAACCCGCACCCGGCAAGGCTGCCCCCGGCGTCGGCGGAGGTCCGGTCGGTGTCGAGGACTCGAACCCGGCAAACCCGGGTGTGGCGGCCGATGCAACGCCGCCACCCTCGGGAAACTCCCAACCCGGTCAACACCAGGATTCCCCATCGCACGGTGGTTCACAGCCGGCGAACACGAACGACCCCGTCGACGTGATGTTCCAGTCGTCGCACGGACGCAACACCGGCGAGGCCGCGCCGGACGGCGGCGCCCAAGGTGCAGAGTCCGTGATGCTGACGTTCAACCGCACCGCCGACGGCCACTGGTACGACGAGGCCGGCCACGAGGTCACCGATCCCGCCACCATCGCTGCACTCGAGGCCGACTGGGTCTCGTACCAGGAGGCCGGTGGCACTGCGACCGCC
>JBJTXX010000091.1:0-7540 GCA_046082485.1 Actinomycetota bacterium | reverse complement strand
CTCGACCGTCGGCCCCGAGGCCAACCTGCTCGAGCCCGGCCCGGAGTCGTGCCGCCAGATCGTGTGCCCGTCGCCGATCCTCACCCACGAGGAGCTGGCACGGCTGCGCTATATCGATCAGGGCGACGCCGCGGTGCCCGGCTTCCGGCCCTTCACCGTCTACTGCCACTACCCGGTCGCCGACGGCGGCGAAGGCCTGCGGATGGCGATCGACAACGTGCGGGCCCAGGTGAGCGACGCCATCGCGGGCGGGGCCAACCTCGTTATCCTCAGCGACCGCTACGCCGACGCCGAGAACGCCCCGATCCCGGCGCTGCTCGTGACGAGTGCCGTCCACCACCACCTGGTGCGGGAGAAGACCCGCACGCAGGTCGGCCTCGTGGTCGAGACCGGCGAGGCGCGAGAGGTGCACCACTTCTGCCTGCTGCTCGGTTTCGGTGCCGGGGCGGTGAACCCGTACCTCGCGTTCGACACGCTCCACGACCTGCTGCGCGACGGCGTGCTCGCCGACATCAGCGAGCGCAAGGCGATCAAGAGCTACGTCAAGGCGGCGGGCAAGGGCATCCTCAAGGTGATGTCGAAGATGGGCATCTCGACGGTGGCCTCCTACACCGGCGCCCAGATCTTCGAGGCGGTGGGCCTGGCCCGGCCGGTCGTCGACGAGTACTTCACCGGCACGGCCTCGCGCATCGAAGGGGTCGACCTCGAGGTGATCGCGGCCGAGGTCGCGGCCCGGCACCGGATCGCGTTCCCCGACCGGCCCGAGGAGCTCGCGCACCGCGAGCTGCCGGTCGGCGGGGAGTACCAGTTGCGGCGCGAGGGGGAGTACCACCTCTTCAACCCGGAGACGGTGTTCAAGCTCCAGCACTCGACCCGGTCGGGCCGCTACGACATCTTCAAGCAGTACTCGCGCCTCGTCGACGACCAGTCGCGTCGTCTCGCCACCCTGCGCGGGCTCTTCGAGTTCCGGGCCGGTGAGCGCCCGCCGGTGCCGATCGAGGAGGTCGAGCCGGTCGCCGAGATCGTCAAGCGCTTCTCGACCGGCGCCATGAGCTACGGGTCGATCAGCCGTGAGGCGCACGAGACTCTCGCCATCGCCATGAACCGGCTCGGGGCCCGTTCGAACACCGGTGAGGGCGGCGAGGATCCCGACCGCTTCGCCCCCGATCCCAACGGCGATCTGCGCCGCAGTGCGATCAAGCAGGTGGCGTCGGGCCGGTTCGGGGTGACCAGCGAGTATCTCGTCAACGCCGACGACATCCAGATCAAGATGGCCCAGGGGGCCAAGCCCGGCGAGGGCGGCGAGCTGCCCGGCCACAAGGTGTACCCGTGGATCGCGAAGACCCGGCACTCCACACCGGGCGTGGGGCTCATCTCCCCGCCGCCCCACCACGACATTTACTCGATCGAGGATCTCAAGCAGCTGATCCACGACCTGAAGAACGCGAACAACCGGGCCCGGGTGCACGTGACACTCGTGGCCGAGGTCGGGGTGGGCACGGTCGCCGCGGGCGTCTCCAAGGCGCACGCCGACGTCGTGCTCATCAGCGGTCACGACGGGGGAACCGGCGCGGCCCGGCTCACGTCGATCAAGCATGCGGGTGCACCGTGGGAGCTCGGCCTGGCCGAGACCCAGCAGACGCTGCTGCTGAACGGTCTGCGTGACCGAATCGTCGTGCAGGTGGACGGACAGCTGAAGACCGGCCGCGACGTCATGATCGCCGCGCTGCTCGGCGCCGAGGAGTTCGGGTTCGCGACCGCGCCGCTCGTCGTGAGCGGCTGCATCATGATGCGGGTCTGCCACCTCGACACGTGCCCCGTGGGTGTGGCCACGCAGAACCCCGAATTGCGCAAGAAGTTCAGCGGCAAGCCGGAGTTCGTCGTCAACTTCATGGAGTACATCGCACAGGAAGTGCGCGAACTGATGGCCCGCCTCGGCTTCCGTTCGATGCAGGAGATGATCGGTCACGTGGAAGTGCTCGACACCCGTGCTGCGGTGCAGCACTGGAAGGCGAAGGGGCTCGACATCGCCCCGATCCTCGCTGTGCCGCAGAATCCCTACGGCCAGACGCTGCACCACTCGGTGACCCAGGATCACGACCTCGGCGTGGCGCTCGACCAGCGCCTGCTGCAGGCGTGCGAACCAGCGATCGAACGTGGCGAGAAGGTGTCGCTGGAGTTGTCGATCAGGAACGTGAACCGCACCGTGGGCACGATGCTGGGCCACGCGATCACCAAGCGGCACGGCGGCGCCGGTCTGCCCGACGGCACCGTCGAGTTGAGGTTCCGCGGATCGGCCGGCCAGAGTTTCGGCGCATTCGTGCCGGCCGGAGTGACGATGGTGCTCGAGGGCGACGCCAACGACTACGTCGGCAAGGGCCTGTCGGGCGGGCGCATCGTGGTGCGACCGGATCGCCGGGCCGGCTTCGCAGCTGAGCAGAACATCATTGCAGGGAACGTGATCGGCTACGGCGCCACGGGTGGCGAGATCTTCCTGCGCGGCGTGGTGGGCGAGCGTTTCTGCGTGCGCAACAGCGGCGCAACCGCAGTGGTGGAGGGCGTGGGCGACCATGGCTGTGAGTACATGACCGGTGGGCGCGTGGTGGTGCTGGGCCCCACGGGCCGCAACTTCGGCGCGGGGATGAGCGGTGGCATCGCCTACGTGTACGACCCCGACGACGTGTTCGCCACCCGGTTGAACCACGAGATGGTGAGGCTGCAGCCGTTGACCGACGACGACCGCCGGTTCGTGCAGTCCACGGTGGCCGACCATGTTCGGCACACCGACTCGGCGGTCGGCCGCCGGGTGCTGGAGGCGTGGGACACCGAGGTGGCCCACTTCCGGCGGGTGATGCCCGTCGACTACGAGCGCGTGCTCGGTGTGATGCAGGCAGCAGAGGCCGAGGGCCTCGACGAGGACGCGACGTTGGCGCGGGTGATGGAGGCGAGCCGTGGGTGAGGTGACGGGGTTCATGCAGTGGGTGCGCGTGACGCCGAAGCGGCGTCCGGTGGACGAGCGCCTCAAGGACTGGAACGAGGTGTACCTCGACTTCCCGGTCGGGGCGCTCACCCAGCAGGCGGGTCGCTGCATGGACTGCGGCATCCCGTTCTGCAACAACGGCTGCCCGCTCGGCAACCTCATCCCCGACTGGAACGACCTCGTGTACCGCGGGCACTGGCAGGATGCCATCGACCGCCTGCACGCCACGAACAACTTCCCCGAGTTCACCGGCCGGCTGTGCCCGGCCCCGTGCGAGTCGGCGTGCGTGCTGGGCATCAACAACGATCCGGTCAGCATCAAGCAGGTCGAGGTCGAGATCATCGACCGGGCGTGGGACGAGGGGTGGGTGGTGCCGCAGGTGCCCACCGTGCGCACGGGCAAGCGAGTGGTGGTGATCGGCAGTGGCCCGGCCGGTCTGGCGGCGGCACAGCAACTGACGCGTGCCGGGCACGACGTGGTGGTGCTCGAGCGCGCCGACCGCATCGGCGGCCTGCTGCGCTACGGCATCCCCGAGTTCAAGATGGAGAAGCGGCACCTCGACCGGCGCATCGCGCAGATGGAGGCCGAGGGCACCGAGTTCCGCACCAACGCACCGGTGGGCAGCGGCATCGACATCGAGGTGCTGCTGGCGTCGTACGACGCAGTGGTGCTGGCGTGCGGCGCCACGGCATGGCGCGACCTTCCGGTGCCGGGTCGCGAGCTGGCCGGCATCCACCAGGCGATGGAGTACCTGCCGATGGCGAACCGTCAGCAGGAGGGCGACGGCCCGGCGGCCATCGACGTGCACGGCAAGCACGTCGTCATTGTCGGTGGTGGTGACACCGGGGCCGACTGCCTCGGCACGGCGCATCGCCAGGGTGCGGCGTCGGTGACGCAATTGGAGATCATGCCGCAGCCGCCCGAGACCCGTGGCTCCAACAACCCGTGGCCGCAGTTCGCCATGGTGCACAAGGTGTCGTCCGCGCACGAGGAGGGCGGCGAGCGCGTGTACAGCGTGAACACCGAACGTTTCCTCGACGATGGCAGCGGCCGGGTGCGGGCGCTGCTGGTGCACGAGGTGCAGATGGTCGACGGTCGGTTTCAGAAGGTCGAGGGCACCGACCGCGAACTGCCGGCCGACTTCGTGTTCCTCGCGATGGGGTTCGTCGGGCCGGAGAAGGGCTCGTGGCTGCAGCAGTTGGGTGTGACGCTCGACGAGCGCGGCAACGTGGCCCGAGACGACCGCTACATGACGAACGTGTCCGGCGTGTTCGTGGCGGGCGACATGGGTCGCGGACAGAGCCTGATCGTGTGGGCCATCGCCGAGGGCCGTTCGGCTGCCGCCGGTACGGACGCATGGTTGATGGGGGAGAGCCGACTGCCTGCCCCCATCGCACCCGGTGCGCGCCCACTTCAGTGAGCCGCGGCCCTAGTCTGTCCGGCATGTCGAACAAGTGGTTGGTCCCGTTGCTGGCCGGCGCGGCCGTGTTGCTCAGCGCATGCGGCGACAGCGCCACCGCCACGACGTCCAGCGTGCTGAACCTCGAGAGCACGAACTGGGCCACCCTGCCACCCACCCCGAGCACCATCCCTGTCACCACGCTGCCGGGACCGGTGCAACCGGGGCAGCCGACCACCGAGCCCACGCAGTACACCATCCAATCCGGTGACGTGCCCTTCACGGTGGCGAATCGTTACGGCATCACACTCGACGCGCTCAACCTCGCCAACGTCGACACGTCCGGTTACTCGGCCTTCTATGTCGGTCTGAAGATCGTCATCCCGGCAGGTGCGGTCATGCCGCAGAGCACCCTCGTGCCCGACACCACCCAGCCGGTCACGCCGGCGCAGACCACCACCACGCTGGCCGGTCTGGCATCGAACTGCATCGCCGGGAAGTACAAGATCCAGGACGGCGACCTGCCCGGCACCGTCGCCACCAAGTTCGACGTCACCATCGAGCAGCTGAACGCGGCGAATGCCGACACGAAGGGCTACAAGAACTTCATCGTCGGGGTCGAGATCATCATCCCGAAGGTCGGCGCCTCAGGCTGTCCCTGAATCCTGGCCGTGCGGCTACACCAGTCGCACGGTGAGGCCGCACAGGCGCATCTGCTCGCCGGCCCTGCGGCGGTCGGCAGCGACCAGTTCGAGTTCGTCGATGCCCTCGCCGCGAGGCCCAGCCGGCTGGAAGGTCACCGCGTGATCGACCCCTGCGGCCCGCCATCGGGCGCGCATCGCCGCCGGGTCCGTGGCGCCGACGACGACGCCAGCGATGCCGGTGACCACTGAGGTGTGCGCGTGCGCCACCCAGTTGGGGCCGCCCCACCGCCACGCGCCGTTGGGCACCGGCTGGTCGATGCTCACGATCGCGCCGCCCACGTCGGCGGGGTGGAGGTGTCGACCGCGGATGTCGGGCAGGTCACCGCGCCAGACGATGCGGATGCCGGCGGCATCGAGGGCGGCCTCTCGGGCGTCGAGGTCGTCGACCTCGTAGATCGCCATGTAGCCGCCGTCGCCGCCGCGCTTGTCGAGCAGTCGCCCAGCGGTGGTGCCGTCCTGTACCGGTGACACGACCTCCAGGAACTGGTCGCCGATGGTCATGAGCGCGTTGTGCAGTCCGAAGTGAGCAACGCCCGGGTCGTGGAAGCACACCTCGATTCCCAGTCGTTCGCACAACTCGTCGACGACGGTCTCGAGGTCCCGGGCCACCAGGGCCACCTGTCGCAGTCGGATCATGGGCAGAGCCTCGCGCAGCTTCTGGGTATCGTGCCGACCATGTTGACCGCGATCGAAGCACGGGTGCTGGGCTGTCTGCTCGAAAAGGAGCGCACCGTCCCCGACCAGTACCCGCTCACGCTCAACGCCTTGGTGTCGGCGTGCAACCAGACCACCTCCCGTGAGCCGGTGATGCACCTCGACGAGCACGAGGTCGAGTCGACCCTGGCTGGGTTGAAAGCCCAGGGTCTGTTGCGCTTCGTGCACCCGACGTCGGGCCGGGGTGTCATCAAGTTCCGGCAGATCGCGGCGGAGTCGTGGGCGCTGGAGTCCGATGCCGCTGCCGTGGTGGCGGTGCTGTTGCTGCGTGGCCCGCAGACGGCAGCGGAGTTGCGCTCGCGCACCGAGCGACTGCACGAGTTCGCATCGGTCGATGCCGTCGAGGCCGTGTTGCGCGCCCTGGCCGATTCGGGCACGGTGCAGTTGCTCGAGCGCCAGCACGGTCAGAAGGAGGCCCGTTGGCAGCAACTGCTGGCCGACGAACCCGAGGTCATCGCAGCGCCGGCAGTGCTGACGGCCGAGAACGTGAAGGGCAGCGCGGCCGAGCGCATCGCCGCGCTCGAAGCGCGGGTGGCGCGACTCGAGGCTGCGCTGGCGGATCTGCTGCCGTCGGAAGGCCCCGCCGGGTCGGACGGCCCGGGCGAGGGCATCGAGGCGGGCGAGATCGTCGAGGGCCGAGTCGGGACCGTCGACGGCTGAGTCGTTTCGAGGACGCCCAAAATCTTCCCGGGCGAGGTTGTGTTTCCCCTTCAATCGAACTAGTGTTCGATCTGCTTCCCCAGCCCATGTGCCGCCAGACGTTGACGGCCGACACGAACCTCCGGCCCGCCTTCGGTTCGTGTCCGTGATGCGAAGGGAGGTCTGAGTGCTTGCACGGTCGGTGGAATGGTCGGCGAACGCGGTCGTCGATTCGGCGCTCGATGCCGGCAGCCTGCTCGCTCACTCGCTCGTGGAGGAAGTGATGGGAGCCGATGTCGACACGGCTTTCGCCGCTGCGGATCGGTTGGCGGCGTGGGTCGAGGCCCGGCGACTGCGGCTCATCTCGGAGGTTCGTGCACAGGGTCGTTCCCCGCTCGAACTGCTCGACGGTCTGTCGCCGCACTCGACCGTGGCATCGCTGACGAGGGCCGAGCGCAGGGCCGACGTCTGTGCCATGTTCCCCGCGTTCGCTGCTGCCCTCGAGCGTGGTGAGGTCTCGGCCGCGCATCTCGATCGCCTGGGGGAGGCCCTTCGGCGGTTGCTGCCGCACGAACGCGACCAGCTCGCCGGCGACGCGGCCCGCCTTCTGGCCATCGGCGCTGCGGCCAGCGCTGCTCGGTTCGGCAGGCATCTCGCCCGCGAGGTTGCCCGGCTCGAGCGCCTCCGGCCACCACCTGTCGATGACGCCGGCCAGCCGGTCGACCCCGCCGAGGCGCGGTTCGCCGCCCAGCAGTCGGGTGTCCGCCTGTCGTCACACACCGACCGCGACACGGGGATGACGATCTACCGTCTGGTGCTCGACCCGCTGCGGTCGCTGTCGTTCGACCAACGGCTCGCAGCGGTCACTGAGGCGCTGCACCACGGCCCACCGATTCCGGGCTGCCCTGCCGACACGCTCGAGCGGCAGGCGTTCCTGCGGGCTCATGCCCTGCTGCTGATGCTCGACGGTCAGGTCGCCGGCCGGTCGGGTGGGGCAGAGGTGGTCGTGGTGGTCGATCACACCACACCCGACGGTCAGCCCGACATCGATTGGGGTCGGCCGGTCGAGATGCCCCAGCGCATGCTCGATGAACTGCTCGGTTC
>JBJTXX010000090.1:0-9494 GCA_046082485.1 Actinomycetota bacterium | reverse complement strand
TCCGCGACCGGCGGGCGACAGGTCCGCGACCGGCGGGCGACAGGTCCGCGACCGGGTAGCGACAGGCGGGCGGCTTGTCCGCGACAGGTCAGCGAAGGGCGAGCTGGGCCAGCAGGGCGTCGTGCACCGCTCGGCGCTCGGCGCCCACGGTGGATACCACTGCCGCAAGGTCGGCCGGAGCAGGCCGGGGCGTCGACATCACGGCAGCCATCACCTCGGGCCGCCAGCGCAGGTGACACATCGTCTGGAAGCGGGCCCAACTGCGGTTGCGCCGTTGGGACACCCCCACCACCTTCGCCTGCCCCTGGAACACCTCGCCGGCACCGCGCGAGGCGAAGCACACCCGGCGACCCCACGCCCCTGCTTCGAGCGCCCCTGCGTGCACGGTCGTCGCCATCCCGAGGTCGCTCAGCGCCGCCCGCCAGCACTCGCCGACCCACGCCATGGCCACGGAGACATCGTCGTTCCACAACGGGTCTCCCGCGGGGACCACGAGGTCGAGCCACACGCACTCGCCCGGCAGCGCCAGCACCGCCCCGCCACCGCTGCGTCGGGACACCACCTCGATGCCCAGCGCATCCGTCACCCGGCGGTCGAACTCGCCCGCCCCCTGTGACGAACCGAGCACGAGCGTCGGCGCCGCCACCTCGTGGAACAGCAGCATGCGACCGTCGAAGTCCGCACGGGCATGGAACGATGCGGTGTCACCACTCGTGTGCTCGATCTTCCATGGCGCGCCCACCCGGTGCAGCGTACGGCTCAGCTGGCGAAGGCGAGGTACGGCTTCCACTCATCGGGCACGCGGGCCACGGCAGCGGTGACCCACGCGTGCTCGCGCGGCGCCCGCGGCGGGCGAGCCAGCACCATGTTGGCCTCGGCGGGCGTGTGGTCCCGCTTGCGCAGGTTGCACGGCCGGCAGGCCGCGGCCACGTTCTCCCACTCGTGCCGTCCGCCCCGGCTGCGCGGCACGATGTGGTCGATCGAGTCGGCGAAGCCGCCGCAGTACTGGCAGCGGTATTCGTCCCTGGCGAACAGCGCACGCCGCGAGAGGGTTGTGCGCCGATGGAAGGGCGCCTTCACCATGTGGCGCAGTCGCACCACCGAGGGACTCGGCAGCACCAGCTGCGCGGAACGCAACTCGGTGCCGTCATCGGCGATCAGTTCGGCTCGGTCGGCCAGCACCAGACAGGCCGCACGACGGGCGGGCACCACGGAGAGCGGCTCGAATGTCGCATTCAACACCAAGGCGCTCCGCACGGCCGGCTACTCCCCCGACCCCGTGCCGTGCCTGCTGCTCACGCAGCCGGGTCCTGTCGCTTGCACCACAGGAGGTAGTCCAGCACATCCCCGGCCGCGATGGGCGCATCCTCTCGGCCGTACTGGGTGACGAGCCGGAAACGCAGGTAGTCCCGGTTCGGCACGGGCAGGAAGGGAGGCCTGCGCCACCAGCCCTTCGGGGTGGTGCGGCGCCACTGCCGCAGTGCCACCCACCACAGGGACGGCCGACGCAGCACGGCCACCACGACCTGCACCGCGACCGACGGCGTCATCGGGGCTCTTTGGGCAACCCCAGCACCATCTCGCCGACGATGTTGCGCTGGATCTGCGACGAACCCGCGTAGATCGTGCCGGCGCGGGCGTTCAGGAACGTGCCCACCCAGCTCCAGGTGCTGTTGGGCGCTCCGGCGTCATCGGTGGAGAAGGCCGAACTCGGCCGGCGCCCCGTGGGCACCATCGCCTCTGCGCCGATGATGTCGAGCGACAGTTCGGTGACCACCTTGTGGTACTCGCTCCAGTACAGCTTGCTGACCGCCGCGTCGGGCCCGGGGTGGTGACCCGCCAGGAACTGAGTGAGCACCCGCATGCCGTTGTACCGCATGATCTGCACCTTGCCGTACGCGTCGGCCAGCCGTTGACGGATGCGCGGGTCGTCGGCCACGCCACGCTCCTTTGCGAGCAGCAGCAGCCGGTCAACCTCGGCTTGGAAACGGATCGGGCCGGTGGCAGCCGCCTCTCCACGCTCGAACCCGAGCAGCGTCATCGCCACGGCCCAGCCGTTGTTGACGCCACCCACGACCTCACCCTTGGGCGTCGTGGCATCGGTGTAGAACACCTCGTTGAACTCGCTCTCGCCCGAGATCATCCTGATCGGTCGCACCTCGACACCCGGCTGGCGCATGTCGACCAGCAGGAACGAGATGCCCTTGTGACGCGGCGCGTCCGGGTCGGTGCGGGCGAGCGTGAAGATGTGGTCGGCAAGGTGCCCGGCCGACGTCCAGATCTTCTGACCGTTGAGGATCCACTGGTCACCGTCGAGCACTCCGCGCAGACCGAGGTTCGACAGGTCGCTGCCGGCATTCGGCTCGCTGTAGCCCTGGCACCAGGTGTCCTCGCCGGAGAGGATGCGCGGCAGGTAATGGGCCTTCTGCTCGGGGGTGCCCCACTGCAGCAGGGTGTTGCCGAGCATCTGGATGCCGAACAAGTCGTTCGGACCACCCGTCGGCACACCGGCCTTGGCGAACTCCTCGGCGATGATCACCTGCTCGAGCGCCGACAGGCCGCCGCCGCCGAACTCCGTCGGCCAGCCGGGGGCGAGATAACCGGCTGCGGCGAGCACGCTGCGCCATTCGGAAACGAAGTCGGTGAGCTCCTGACCGTCGAGACGGCCGATACCGCCCCAGTTGCTGGGCAACTTCTCGGCGAGGAAGGCCTGCACCTTCTCGCGGTAGGCCTCGGCTTCTGCGGTGTACGTGGGACGCATGACGGCGATGTTACTGATGGGTAGCACGCTTGGCGAACGCTGCCGCACCCACCAGCGGCGCCACCTGACCGAGTGCGGCCGGCTGCACCTCGAAGCCCTGCGTGAACGACAGGCGCGCCCGCTGCTCGAGTTCCGACCGTGCGGCAGCAAGGAAGACGTCGCCGAACGCCAACGCCACCGAACCGGCCACCACCGCGCGCCGCAGGTCGCACACGGCCGCGAGCGAAGCCAGCGCGCGACCGGTGAACGTGCCGGTTCGTTCCACGATCACCTGGGGCGCCCGTTGTGGTGGGCGTCCCGTTTCCTCCTCGATCGCCCGACCACCGCAGTAGGCCTCGAGGCACCCCTTGCCGCCGCACCGGCACGCACGGCCGTCGGGTTCGACCACGATGTGGCCGATCTGGCCGGCGTTGCCGTGCTGTCCATCGAGCAGACGGCCGCCGCTCACCACAGCTCCGGACACGCCGGCGCCGATCACCACCGTCGCGAAGTCGCGCCACCCGCGCGCTGCGCCCTTCCACGCCTCGGCCAGCGCCACGGCCTTCGCCGAGTGGTCCACCACCGTGGGCAGTTGGGTGAGCGACTCGACCTCGGCGGCGAGCGGGAATGCCACCCAGGTCGGGATGTGCAGCGGCGACACGGTGCGCGCCTCGAGATCCATCGGGCCGCTGCAGCCGACCCCCACCGAACCCGGGGCCTCCGGCGCCGCGGCGAGCACCCGCCCGACAAGGCGGGCCAGCGCGGGCCACACCTCGCGAGCGGGCGTCGGCACCCTGTCGCGCACCAGCACCTCACCACCATCGTCGACGATCGCTGCCGCAAGACGCGTGCTGCCGACGTCGATGGCGAGATAGCAGTTGCTCACGAACCCCGACCGTAGCGGTTGGAGAGGCTGGTCTACCCTTGCGCCGTGTCGACCGCGCCCCCTCCCCCCTCGCCCACGTTCTCGCAACTGTTCTCGGCGATCACTGCGAACGTGGCATCGGTGGTGCACGGCAAGCGGTCGGCGATCGATCTCGCCGTGGTCTGCCTGCTCTCGGAGGGTCACCTGTTGATCGAGGACGTCCCGGGCGTGGGCAAGACCAGCCTGGCCAAGGCACTCGCCGCCTCGATCGACTGCACGTGGAAGCGCGTGCAGTTCACCCCTGACCTGCTGCCCACCGACCTCGTCGGCGTCAGCATCTACCGCCGGTCCGCCGACGCGTTCGAGTTCCAGCCCGGCCCGCTGTTCGCCAACATCGTGCTCGCCGACGAGATCAACAGGGCCTCACCGAAGACACAGTCCGCGCTGCTCGAGGCGATGGAGGAACGCCCGACCACCTCCGACGGTGTCACCCACCGCCTGCCCGACCCGTTCATGGTCGCCGCGACCCAGAACCCGGTCGAGCAGGAGGGCACCTACCGGCTGCCCGAGAGCCAGCTCGACCGGTTCCTGATGCGCCTGTCGCTCGGCTACCCGGGCCGCGACGCCGAACTCGAGATCCTCGAGTCGAACGGCGCCAACGACACGCTGCGGAACCTGCGGCCGGTGATCAGCGCCACGGAGATCGTGCGGATGTGCAAGGCGGTTCGCGGCGTGCACCTCGCCCCGGCCCTGAAGGGCTACCTGGTCGACCTTGCCGAGACGAGCCGCAGGCATCCGGGCCTCGTGCTCGGCCTCTCACCGCGAGCCACCCTGCAGTTGGCCCGGGCAAGTCGTTCGCAGGCCGCGACCGCCGGCCGCGACTACGCCATCCCCGACGATGTGAAGGCCGTGGCGGTTCCGGTGCTGGCACACCGCATCGTGTTGCGGCCCGATGCCGCATCTCGGGGTCTCACCGCCGAGGCCGCCGTCGGCGAGATCCTCGCCGCGGTGCCGGTGCCGGCAGGGCGCTGATGCTCACCCGACAGGGTTGGACGATGCTCGGGGCCACCGTGGCCACGTTCGTCGTCGCGCGCCTGTTCGGACTGCTGGAGTTGTACGTCGTGGGTTCGGCCATCGCGGCAATGCTGGTGCTCGGCGTGGTGCGCACGCTGCGACCCCTCCCCGCCCTCACCGTGCGGCGAGTGGCGCGGCCTGCGATGGTTTCCGTCGGCGAGGCGGCCCGGATGGAACTGCACCTGTCGAACGACGGGCACCGCAGCACTCCCCGCCTCCAGTTGTGGGAACCCGTCGGCGAGGTCGGAGGAGCGCCGATGCAACTCGCCCCTCTCAGCGCCGGAGCCACGATCAGCGTCGCCTACCGCGTGCCCTCGCTGCGGCGAGGTGTGGTGGTGGTGGGGCCGCTCGGCGCGGAGCGCAGCGACCTGCTGGGGCTGGCCTCGTGCCGCCACGTGCTGGCCGGCACCGCCGAGGTGCTGGTGGTTCCCGAGCGCGTGCCACTCGCGTTCCCCGCCCTCTCGTCGAGCGGTCGCCTCGGTCAGCACCTGCGGGTCAAGTCGTGGGGGCAGACGGGCAGCGAGTTCCACTCCCAGCGGGACTACGTGCCGGGCGACGACCTTCGGCGGGTGAACTGGAAGACGAGCGCGCGCCGAGGTGACCTCATCGTGCGGGAGACCGCCGTCGAGGGAATCCGACGCTGCACGGTCGTGCTCGACACGCACCGTGCTTCGCACCCCGACGCCGATGCGTTCGAACGGGCGATCGTCGCCGCTGCCAGCGTGGTGACCGGTGCGGTCACCGCAGGCATCGCGACCCGACTGGTGGCACCCGGCATCGACCTGCGCGGCCCCGACGTGGCGCGCGAGTCGCTGCGGGTCCTTGCGACGGCCGAGGTCTGCGACGACGTCGCCGACCACACCGCAGCCGGCCGCACGAGTGTGGACGGGCTGGGACTGGTCGTCGTGTGCACCGGTTCCGGCGAGTCCCCCTGCCTGCCCCTTGCGCGGCAGTCGGCCGGCCCCGACGACACCGTCGTCGTGATCCGCAGCGCCGGGGCCGACGACGCTGGGCGGTTCGAGGTCGACGCGACGTCGCTCGACGCCCTGCAGCGAGGCTGGAACCAGTTGGTCCTCGGAGTGGCGGTGGTGACGTGAACGACCGCCCCCGCCCCACGGCCACCCTCGACCCACTGGCCACGCTGTGCCTGATGTGCCTCACGGCGGCGACCGTGGTCTCGATGTGTCGGCTCTTCGCCGACTGGGAGTTCCTCGTGCCCATGCTCGTCGTGGCGGTGGGTGTGCACGTCGTGGCGTTCGCCCTGCGGTACGCGAGGTTTGCGGTGTGGCTGGCGTTACCGCTGCTGCTGCTCACGCTGTTCCTGCTGGTGTGCCTGGCGCACTACCGCGACAGCCTGAACGTGTTGCTGCCCACGGGTCGCACGTTCGACCTGATCTCCGTCGACGTGCGGCTGGTACTGAAGCAGTTCCCCACGGCCGTCGCTCCCGTTCCCAGCACCGGCAACTTCGCCATGGCCGCCACGACGGGCATCGGGTTGGCGGCGATCCTTTCCGACACCTTCGCATTCCGGGCGATGGGTAGGGTCGAGCCGATCGTTCCGACGGGCGTGCTCTTCGTCTTCGCAGCGGCACTCGGCACCGACAACCACCGCATCGCCGTCTCCGCGTTGTGGGTGGGCATGGCCCTCCTGACCGTCGCAGTGTTGCGATTCACCCGACTCGATGATCAGGCGGCGTGGGTCGGCGATCGTCGCCCGAGCCTGCTGCTCGCCATTCCGGCGATGGTGCTCACCGTCGGAATGGGTGCCGTGGCCGCGGCCGCCCTTGCGCCTCGCCTACCGGGTGCGGGCGAGCGGGCACTGATCGACACGAGGAATCGCAACGGCAGCATCACCGAGGTGCTCAGCCCATTGGTCGACATCCGGGCCCGGATGAGTAACCGTGGGAACTCGGAGTGGTTCACTGTGCAGTCGTCCGATGGCCCGCACTACTGGCGGGCGATCGCACTGCCGATCTTCGACGGAGAGGCGTGGACGCCCGCCGAGGAGTCGCTGCAGGAGGTCGGCGTCAGGCCCATTCCGTCCGAGCTGCTGCAGACCAACCGGCGCAGCACGCAGATCATCACGGTGAAGTCGATGCGCGGCCATCTGGTGCCTGCCGCCTACCGGCCGTCGCAGGTGTCACCCGACGACGTGATGTGGGCGCCGGCCAGCGAGAGCCTGGTGCTGCCCGGCGCCGACCTGCAGCGCGACGACGTCATCGCTGTCGCCTCGCTGATCGTGGAGCCGAGGCCCGAGTTGCTGCGCATCACGACGGTCGCCAACGCCCCCGACCAGCGCTATTACGAGGTGCCGTCCGGTCTGCCGCCCACCGCTCGTCAGGCGGCCGTCTCCGTCACCGAGGGCTCCAGCACGCCCTTCGACAAGGCGCTCGCCCTGCAGCAGTGGTTCCGCGACAACTTCACCTACGACCTGACGGTGCAGATCGGGAACAGCAACGACGCCATCGACGCCTTCCTCCGCGAACGGCGCGGCTTCTGCCAGCAGTTCGCCGGCACGTTTGCGGTGATGGCCCGAACCCTCGGGATCCCGGCGAGGGTCGCCGTCGGCTACACGCCGGGCGACCTGCGCAGCGACGGCCTGTTCCACGTGTTCGGCCGCCACGCCCATGCCTGGCCGGAAGTCTGGTTCGACGGCATCGGCTGGGTGGCCTTCGAGCCGACGCCCGGCCGCGGCAGCCCCGACGGGGTGTCGTACACCGGGGTGTCACCGGCGCAGGACGACTCGCGCGGCACGCCCGGCAACGGGAACGCTGCGTCTCCGAGCACCTCGATCGCCACTCGGCCGGGCGACCCCGCTGCCTCGACCACCGTGCCGGGCAGTGGCGGCTCCGCGCCGACCACGGTGCCGCCGCGGCCGAACATCGGGGGCGCCGACAACGATCCCAGCGCTGCGCCGGCCATTGCGCTCTTCGGTCTCGCGGCCGGTCTCGCGCTGTGGATCGTCGCTGCTCCGAGATTCTTCTCGTGGTGGGCACGCCGGCGGCAGCGATCGAACCGCGAACGCGTGGCGGCGGCGTGGCGCACCGCATGCCATTCGCTGCGGCTCGCAGGTGCCCCTGCACTCGCCGGCAGCACGCCCCTGGAGTACGCTGACATCTCCGAGCAAGCGACCGGCGTGGACCACCGCACCATCCGGGAGCTCGCCGTCAACGTGACTCGCGCGATCTACTCCCCCGGCGACGTCGCCGAGGGTGTCGCCTCACGCAGCGAGACGCTCGGCGCCGAGATCGACGTCATGTGTCGTACACGCACCCCGTTGCTGTTGCGGGCCCGGGCCCTTGTGGACCCGATGATGATGCGTCAGCGGTCGGGCCTGGGTGGCTGACCGAACCGAGTGCGGACGTTCTCGGAGAGGCTCTCGATGCTCTCGCGCCCGACGACCCTGAGGTGGTGCTCGCACACGAGTGCGGCCGCAACCGCCGCGACGAACGCGACGAACGCCAGGTAGGGGCTCACCGACAGCAGGGCGATGGTCAGCACGAGACCCACAATCGCACCGCCACCCGAGAGCGCCATCGCCCGACGACTGCCGCGCCCGCGTGGGTGCAGCGTGCGCCCGAAACCGGGGTCACGCTGCAATTGCTCCTCGATTTGCCGCAGGATGCGCTGTTCGTCTTCCGACAGGGGCACGTCGACATCTTCGCAGAGTTTCCGACCCCTGACAACGCGCACCGTCCCGAAGAAATCAAGTTCGCGGTGGGGTGTCCGGGCCCCATTGTTGGGCGCCTTTGCGCACCACACGCAGGCCGTCCTTGCCGACGGCGCTGGCCGGGCCGATGGCGGCGCTGCCGAACCTGGTGCGGATGGCATCGACGGTCTGCTCGGCGGCCTGCCATTCGGCGGCGGTCGCCGGGGTCGAGCCGTCGGCCGACATCAGTTCCTCGAGCGAGAGTTGCTCGGCCGCTGCGGCGAAGTTCGAGGCGCTGACCCCCAGCAACCGCACACCCGGTGTCGGGTCGACGGCGTCGAGCAAGGGTGTGACGGCACCGATGATGGCGTGGGCCGTGTCGACGGCCGCCGGGAGGGTGGTGGATCGGGTGATCGTGCGGAAACCGTCGAAACGCACCTTCAGGGAGAACGTGCGGGCACCGGTGCCGTGGGCGCGCAGACGGCCTGCGACCGCATCGGCCATCCGCACCAGTTCGCGCTGCAGTTCCAGGTGGGTGTGCCGGTCGCTGGCGAAGGTCTCCTCGTGACCGATCGACTTCACCCCCCGATCCACCTCGACGGGCCGGTCGTCATCGCCCGATGCCAACCGGTGCAGGTGGCGGCCGTGCGCCTTCCCCACTGCGGCCATGAGCGCCCGCTCGTCGAGTTCGGCCAGATCGCGCACGGTGCGCACGCCGAGCCGGTTCAACTTCTCGAACGTCGCCGGCCCCACGCCCCACAGCGCCTCGACCGGCAAGGGGTGCAGGAAGCCGAGTTCCTCCCCCGGCCGCACCTCTAGCACGCCGACCCCCGGTGAGATGCCGTCCGGCCGCGCCTTCGGCTTGGCCGCCTTGGACGCGAGTTTCGCCAGGAACTTGTTCGGGGCGACACCCACGCTGCATCCGAGCGCCAACTCCTCGGCGATCCGGGCACGCAGCAGTCGACCGATCGCAACACCGTCGCCGAAGAGGCGCACGCTGCCGGTCACGTCGAGAAAGGCCTCGTCGAGCGCCAGTGGCTCGATGACCGGCGTCACCGAGCGGAACACCTCGTGCACCTGCGTGCTGACCTCCGCGTACAACTCGTGGTCGCCGGGAAGGAACACGGCATGCGGGCAGAGGCGTCGAGCCGTGCTCGACGGCATCG
>JBJTXX010000089.1:0-12611 GCA_046082485.1 Actinomycetota bacterium | reverse complement strand
GCCAACATGGGCGACGACCCCACGCTCATGCTGAACGCGCCGGTGCCGGCCGCCCACAAGGTGCTGGCCAAGGCGGGCCTCACCACCGACGACATCGACATCTGGGAGATCAACGAGGCCTTCGCCGTCGTGGCCGAGCGGTTCATCCGCCACCTCGACCTCGACCGCGACAAGGTGAACGTGAACGGTGGAGCGATGGCCCTCGGCCACCCGATCGCCGCGACCGGCGCGATGCTCATCGGCACGGCGCTCGACGAACTCGAGCGCACCGGTGGCCGCTACGGCCTCGTCACCATGTGCGCCGCCGGTGGCATGGCCCCGGCGATCATCATCGAACGCGCCTGACCCGCACCGGCCGCAGTCAGCCACGCAACCTCGTCATCCGCTCGCCCCTCGCCCCTCGCGAGGATGTCGCGCCCCTTTCTCGGCAACACGACGAAACGGGCGCGACATCCTCGTGGGATGGGGTTGGCGTAGGTCAGGGGTGCAGGAGGGCTTCGAGGCGTTCCCGCACATCCCGCGCCATCTCGGTGCTGTCGGGGTGGCCCTCGATCTCGCGTTGCAGGAACTGCACGATCGCGCGCTCGATGTCGGTGACCGTCCCCACCACCTGCCTGTCCGCCTCGGGCGCCATGTCGAGCAATTGCTGCAACTCGTCCACGAACGCAAGGTGGTCACGCAGCATCCGCGGCATCAACTGGTCCCACTCGAGCAAGACGTAGACGGCCACCTCGCGACGACCGCGCTGGATCAACGTCGGCCCACGGAACGCAGGGGCCCGATTCCTGTCCACCAAGGGCTCGAGCACCCGCACGGCCAGCACCTCGATGTCACGGAACAACAGCAGCTTCTCCGCCTGCTGCCCGTCGTGCACCTTCGCCAGTTCGTCGTAGTAGCCCACACCGGCGGCCTCGTCCTCGTACGCCACCGCGAGCGCGGCGACGTACTCCGTGAACCGGCGCGGCATCATCCGGAAGCCGTCGGCCTCGGTCATCGCCCCGCCCCCAGACGCCGCACGATGTTCAGCGTCACCCTGTCGACGGCGGCATCCTGCAGGCCGTACACCCAGTCGGTGGAACCGATGGTGACCACCGTGCCACCACCATCGAACGGCCGACACTCCAGCATGACGGCATTGCCGTGGCGCACACGGTTGCGCGAATCCTCCGAGGTGTCGCCGTACAGGCGCTCGGCGACGAAGTCGAGATCGACCTGTTCGTCACCGGTGAACGACACGGCCCCGGCGGGATAGTCGCCGTCGCCGAGGTTCGATGCAGGCGCCCACGCCACGATCTCGCTCGCGGCGCCGCCGGGTGTGACCGAGTACGGCAGGCCGTAGTCATCGAGCGCCATCCGCACGCCCAGCGTCTCGTAGCCGACGATGCCGAGCTGTGCGCCGAGCATGTCGCCGTAACGCAGGCCCGTGCCCTCGAACATCCAGTGGCGATCGCGGTACACGGTGAACCCGCCGGGCGACCGGGGCGTGGCCCAACCGAACCTGCTGTAGAGGCCGTACGCCGACCCCGCCCCGAGGAACGACCACTCCGGGCGGCCCACGATGGGGTCGCACCACATACCGCTCATCGTGTGCTGCTGATCGGTGCCCACCACGGGGTCGTCGCGGTGGGCGACGTACTTGTAGACCGTCATGTGCCGACCGGTGGGGTCGAACCGCACCTGCCAGAACATCGTGTTCCCCGAGAAGCTGGCGTGATTGCCACCGCCGGCGACGTAACGCTCGAGCGCATCGCGCTGCTGCGCCGACCAGTACTCGTCGTGGCCCACACCCAGCACCAGCGAGTAGCCGTCGAGCATCGACGGGTCGCGGCCGAGATCCTCCGACACCGCGTAGTCGAACGCGATGCCGTGACGCGCCGCCCACTGCACGAACCTGCGCTCGTAGGTGTGCCAGCCGGTGCTGGACATGGCCGGCGGATAACCGTGCGCCGTGCGGTGCGCGAGGTACCGCAAACCGTCGATGTCGGGCTCCTGCCCTGGCGGGCACGGCGGCGACTTGCGATCCTCGTCGCCTGCGTCTGGCCGCACCATCAGACCCCTGGCGAACGGCCGGTCGAAGCTGACCCGTCGGCCACCCGTGTACAGGCTGCGGCCGCCCCACGCGTTGTAGGCGTTGTAGGTGTTGGTGGCCAGCACCAACAGGATCGGCGAGGTGGGACGCGGCGCGCGCACCACGAAGATCGCGTGACCGACCGCGCGGTCAGCCGCGGCGCCGTGGGCGCGCAGCGTCACGAGGTACACATCGCTCGGCCAGTCGGTGCCCACCGGCACCTGCACCGCCACCGGCCACCTGCACCCGCTCGAGTCGGCGTCGTCGGGAGTGTGGTGCTGCACGCCGGGCAACGCCGTTGCCGACCACATCACGCCCCCACCCACGCGGGCGACCTCGACGTCGTACGAGTCGGTGGCACACCAGACGTGCAGGTCGAGCACCTCACCCGGCAGCACGCTGAGCGCGCCGCCGTAGGCCTCGACTGCGTCGTAGTGCGTGATCTCGTCGGCCATCGTGCAACCCCCGGCGGGAACAGTAGTGCCGGGCTACAGCACCACGACCGTGGTGCCCAAGGTCGCCCAGCGGAACACCAGCTTCGCCTTCGACACCTCGAGCCGCGTGCAACCGTGCGACAGGGGCCAGCCGAGGTCGTCCACGCCCTGCACGGTGCGACCGTGCTCGACCGGCAGGCTGTGCGAGCCCACCGAGGCCACCGCCGTGCGCTGGTAGCGCACCATGTGGTTCGCCGTGCCGCACACCGGTGAGCAGTAGCGCATCACCCCGCTGCGCGAGTAGACGCGGAACACCCCGTGCTGGTCGGCCCCCGATGCAGTGCGTATCCGCCGACCCGACATCAGGAACGTGTCGGAGACCCGACCGTCGGCCTCCACCAACCACACCTGCTGGGCGTCGGAGTGGACGACCATCCTGCGGCCGATGCCCGAGTTCGCCGGCAGCGGCAGCATCTGGTTGCCGGTGGTCACCTTCACCAGGCCCACGGTGGCCAACGGTCGGGCGAACTCGTCGAGTGCCTCGATGGCGATCGTGAGACGCTGCCCGGCAAGCCCGGGCGCCCGGAACCACAGATCCAGCGGGCCGCGACCGTGATATGCGAGGCCGACCTGCGAGGCCTTGGCCACGTTGCGGAACCGCACGATCGACGTGCCCGCCGGCATCGTGGGACCCGAAACGTGGAACCAGCCTGCAGCGGGCACCGAGTCGTCGGCCAGCACGATCGCCTCGCCGGGCAGGGGTGGCTCGGCGATGGCGACCGACGGCACGCACACCACCGCACCCGCGCCGATGCACAGCGACGCAACGAGCCTCCTCACGCCCACGCGGGCGACGTTACAAGTGGGCGATCGCCTCGTCGCGGACCTGCCGCTTGAACAGCTTCCCGCTCGCGGTTCGGGGTAACGGCGAGTCGGTGGTGAACAGGTACCGCGGCACCCCGTGCCGGGCGAGGTGCCGCAGCAGGAACGTGCGCAGTTCGTCGAGGTCCAGTTCCGCCGACCCGAAGACGGTGGCGCCGACCTCCTCGCCCAGTCGCTCGTCGGGCACCGAATAGACAGCGGCCTCGATGACGTGCGGGTGCATCGCGAGCGCTGCCTCCACGTGGCCGCAGCCGATGTTCTCGCCGCCGCGGATGATGAGGTCCTTGATGCGGTCGACGATGAACAGCAGGCCCGCATCGTCGATGTACGCAACGTCGCCGGTGCGGAACCAGTCGCCGTCGAACGAATCGGCCGTGGCATCGGGCCGGTTCCAGTACTCCGTGAACATGGTCGAGCCGCGCACCTGCAACTCGCCGGGGGAGCCAGCGGGCAGCGGCAGGCCGTCGTCGCCGACGACACGCAACTCGGCGCCGATGACCGTGAAGCCGGCGCTGTCGGGGTGCCGCACGTACTCCGCTCCGCTGATGATGGTGCCCATCGCGTTCGTCTCGGTCATGCCCCACCCGATGCCGGGGCCGGCGTTCGGGAACGTGCGCTCGATCTGGCGCACCTGTTCGGGCGGCCGGGCCGCACCGCCACCGCCCACCGAACGCAGCGACGACAGGTCGCGGTCGGTGCGCTGGGCCTCGCGCACCATGTCGCCCGTCATCGCCGGCGGCGCGCTGAACGACGTCACGCGCTCGCGCTCGATCAGTTCGGCAGCGTGGGCGGGATCCCATTTCACCATGCAGACAAGGCGTCGTTGGCTGCGGAACGACGACAGGAAGCCGCCGTTCAACCCCATCACGTGGAAGAGGGGAATGCCCAGCAACGAGGCAGGTGGCAACGGAGGTGGGCCACCGGCCGGTGCCGGGTGACGCAGCGCGAACTGCATCGCGTCGACTTCCCATCCGTACAGCGCGGCCAGCACGGCTCGGTGCGAACTGAGCACGCCCTTGGGCCGACCGGTGCTGCCGGATGTGTAGAGGATGACCGCTGGGTCGTGCGGCTGCACGTCGACCGGCGGCAGCGGCACGGAACCGACCGCCGCCAGTTCGTCGGCCAGCAACAGCGCCCCGTCGGGAGCCGACTGGGAGCGCACCACGAGCACCGCGGTGTCGGGCCGCGCCTGCATCGAGGCCCACTGCTCGGCGCGCTCACGGTCCGCGAACAGCACCCTCGCGCCGCTGTCGACGAGGCCGTACTGCATCTCGTCGGTCTGCCACAGCGAGTTCATCCCCACCGCGATCGCACCGATCGAGGTGACGGCCATGAACGCCAGCATCCACTCGGGGCAGTTGCGCATCGAGATGGCCACGGTGTCACCGGGCCGCACACCGAAGCGATGCACCAGCACGTGTGCGATCGAGGCGCACTCGTGCAGCGCACCGGCGAAGGTGCGTCGCTCGCCCTCGTGGACGAGGAACTCCGCGTCGGTGGCGTTCACCACATACAGCTCGCGCAGCGTCGCGGGCAGGTTCGGGTACGCCAGCACGGGGCCGCGCGGCCCCGGCGCCCATTGCGTCTCGTGCGGTCGCCCCGCGGCGGTCAGTTGCTCGATCGCCTCGGCGCGGGCCACTGCCGGTTCAGCCGTCGATGCGGAACGTGTGGGTCCAGGTGTCGTCGGGCAGGTGCTCGGACACCACCGAACCGGTGGCCCCCGCAAACCTGCCCGTGCCACCGATGATGGCCCGCTCGAGCGTGGCCGACGGCTTCAGCGTGGCGCCCTCGCCGGGGTACAGGCCGACACCCTGCAGCAGCAGCGTGTCGCTGCCGCCGAAGCTGAACACGCCGAGCGTCACCCGGGTCTCGACACCCTTCTCGGGTGTGTCGATCGCCGTCGTGGTCATCACGAAGTCGAGGACGACATCCTTGCCGTCGGAGGCGCCGGAGAAGTTCCAGACACGCTCGTCGCCCGGCGACGCGCCCTCGTCGCCGAGGTCGACGTAGGTGGGCTTGGGCACCGGGCCGTGGCTGACCACCACGGTGCTGCCGGAATCGGATGAACACGCCGCCGCACCGAAGGCGACGACGAGCGATAGCACTGCCAGACCTTTCCGCATCGGCGCAGGCTAGATCAGCGACCCTGCACGACTGCGGCTTCCAGCAGGTTGCTGCCGAAGCCGGGGGTGGGCATACCCGCCGAGTAGCGGTACAGGGCCACACGGGCATAGGCGCTGACCGCGTTCAGCAGCAGCACCGCGTACAGCAGCGCAGCGCCGAGCACGATGCCCAACAGCACTGCCAGCACCGCGCTGGCCTTCGCCGCCATCGCAACCACCACGATGGCCACCACGATGCCCAGTGCCAGGGCCAGGCCGTACAGACCGAGACGCAACTGCACGCGGGCCGAGCTGCCCCACCGCTGCTTCATCGTGGCCACCGACGACTTCAGCGCCTCGATGGGCCCGACGTCGTTCGCGGCGATGATCGGGATGGCGAAGAACGAGGCCACCGCCCAGGCGAGGTTGCCGAGGAAGCTGATGATCGCACCCGCGCCCTTCACGTTGTCCTTGATCAACTGCAGGATCAGGCCGACCGTGGTTGACAGCAACGCCCAGCCGATCACGCCCTTCTTGCGCTTCCACGCGACGGCGACGGCCGACTTCACGGTGGGGTTGCCGCCGCCCATGCGCTCGTGCGCACCGGCAGCGAGGGCCACCGAGAAGAAGGTGGTGACGATGGCCACGAGGAACGCCGTCAGCACTGCGACCACGATGAGCACCGGCTTGGGGTCGCTGCCGTCCTGGCTTCCGGCGTTCAGCACGATGCCGATGACGAACAGCGGCACGAGGGCCAACAGCGAGGCCACGCCGCCCACCACGGGCAGCGACAGCAGTTCCTTGTCCGCGCGCAGGGCCGACCATGCGGCCTTCACGAGGGTGCCGCCTTTGGGCGAACCGGAACCGGCGGCAGGGGCGGGGCTGGGCGGAGGCATGCTCGACATGGACGAAAGAGTAGCCACGGTGGCGGACTAGGTTCGTCGACACCGTCTCAGGGAGGGAACCCATGCGCATCACCGACGAACTCGCGGGCAGGGTGGCCATCGTCACCGGGTCATCCAGCGGCATCGGTGAGGCCTCGGCGCACCGGCTCGCGGCAATGGGCGCGCATGTGGTGGTGAACTCGGCATCGTCGGTGCAGGCAGGTCAGGCGGTGACCGCGGCGCTGCCCGGCGGCGAGCACCTGTACCTGCAGGCCGACATCTCCGATCAGGCGCAGGGCCAGCGGCTGATCGACGCGACCATCGAACGGTTCGGACGGCTCGACATCCTGGTGAACAACGCCGGCTGGACCACCGTCGTGCCGCACAACGACCTCGACGCCCTCACCGACGAGATCTTCCGCAAGACCTTCGACGTGAACGTGTTCGGCACGTGGTGGCTGACCAAGGCCGCCATGCCGCACCTCAAGCAGTCACCCGACGGATGCGTGGTGAATGTCACCTCCATCGCCGGCGTACGCCCCGTCGGCTCGTCGATCGCCTACGCGATGACAAAGGCCGCCCTGAACCACATGACCCTGCTGCTGGCCAAGTCACACGGCCCAGTGCGGGTGAACGCCGTGGCCCCCGGCCTGGTGAACACCCCCTGGACCGCCGACTGGGATGCCATCCGCAAGATGGTGGAGGCCACGGCGCCCACGCACCGGGCCTCCACACCCGAGGACTGCGCCGAGGCCGTGGTGGCACTGGTGCGCAACCGTCAGTTGACCGGCCACGTGATGGTGGTGGACGGCGGCAGCACCCTGGTGGGCTGACCCTTCAGCGCACCACCGAGACGTCGGTGCGCCCGAAGTCGTCACCCTTGAACAGCAGGGGTTCACCCGACAAGCGCGACAGCGCATACGCGAAACAGTCGCCGAGGTTCAGTCCGGCCTCGTGACGACCCTTGCCGGACCGACGCCACGCGGTACGGGCAAGGCGTGACTGCGGTTCGTCGAAGGGCACCACGGTGGCGCCGAGTCGGTGCAGCAGCAGGTCGAGTTCCCGGCCTGCCGCCTCGCCCCTGCGAGCCTCCACCACGATCGCAACCTCCAGCAGCGTGCCCGCCGACACCAGCCGCCGAGGGTCGGCGGTGATCTTCTCGACGAACTCGGCGCGCTCGGGTTCGTCGAACAACACCGCAACGAGGGCTGATGTGTCGATGACCATCAGGCCGGCAGCCCGTCTGCGTCGTAGCCGAGGATCTCGTCGCTGGATCGCGCATCCAGTTCAGGCAACTCGGCACAGCGCATCACGATGCGTTCGATGTCCGCTCGCAGGTCGCCGGCGAGCCGAAGGGCAACGAGGCGGTCGAGACGTTCGCGGACCGCCACGGCCACGGCCTCGGTGATCGACTCGCCCGTGACTGCCGCGAGTTCACGCACCAACTGGTCGGTCGAGGGGTCCTTGATGTTCAGCGACATGAAGGAAACCTATGAGGAAGATTCCGTAAAGGCCTTCGCTCCGGCGTTCTGGGGTGGGCACCGGTACCGTGGCCAACCGTGCGGGTGCAGGAACACATGGTGCAGGTGGCCGAGGGCGTCAGCCTGAGCGCGCGGCTGCACCCGGGCGAACGCACCCCGTTCCTGCTGGTGCACGGGCTGGCCTCGAACGCCCGCCTCTGGGACGGCGTGGCCGAGGCGCTGGCCGGCGCAGGGCACACCGTGGTGACGGTGGACCAACGGGGCCACGGAAGGTCGGCGAAGCCCGACAACGGCTACGACTTCGCCACCGTGGTCGCCGATCTGGTGGCGCTCGTGTCGGCGATGGGGCTGCAGCGGCCGATCGCCGTCGGCCAGAGCTGGGGCGGCAACGTGGTGCTGGAACTCGGCGCCACACACCCCGAGGCAGTGCAGGCCGTGGTGGCCGTCGACGGCGGCTTCATCGAGCTCGGCAGTCGCTTCCACACCTGGGAGGCCTGCTGCCAGGCGTTGACCCCACCACACCTCGTCGGCACACCCGCCGAACGCATGCGGGGCTGGATGCGTCAGGCCCACCCCGACTGGCCGCAGGCCGGCATCGACGGGGCCATGGCCAACTTCGAGATCCGCGACGACGGCACCATCGCCCCATGGCTGACCCTCGAGCGTCACCTGATGATCCTGCGCGCGCTCTACGAGCACCGGCCCTCGCAGCGCTACCCGCACGTGGGCGTGCCCACCCTGCTGGTGCCCGCCGACACCGGCGACGTCGCCTGGACCAACGACAAGCGAGCGGCCGTCGAGGCCGCCATCGGCGCCCTGCCCCACGGCCGAGCCCACTGGTTCTCGCCGGCCGACCACGACATCCACGCCCAGCACCCCGCCGAACTGGCGGAAGTGCTGGCACGCTTCGCACACGAGGTGACCCCGCCATGACCCGACTGCTCACGATCATGGGCAGCGGCGAGACCGCTCCCACCATGGTGAAGCCGCACCGCCAGGTGTTCGAGCGCCTTGCCGCCGACGGTGGGGAACTGCACCCCGTCTTCCTCGACACGCCCTTCGGTTTCCAGGAGAACGCCGAGGAACTGTCGGCGAAGACCATCGAGTACTTCCGCGTCAGCCTGCAACGGGATGTCGCCGTGGCCGGTCTGCCGAGGGTGGAGACCGCCACCACGATGCAGCGCGAGGCCGCCTTCAACGCGGTGCGTCAGGCGCGGTTCGTGTTCGCCGGGCCGGGCAGCCCCACCTACACACTGCGGCAGTGGGCCGGCACACCCGTGCCCGACCTGCTGGCCGAGAAACTGCGCAACGGTGGCGCCGTCACGTTCAGCAGTGCCGCCGCACTGACGCTGGGCGTGCGCACGGTGCCCGTGTACGAGATCTACAAGTCGGGCGCCGACCCCTACTGGCTCGAGGGGCTCGACCTGCTGTCGGCCATCGGCCTGCCGGTTGCCGTCATCCCGCACTACAACAACGCCGAGGGCGGCCACCACGACACCCGCTTCTGCTACATGGGCGAGCGCCGCCTGCGAGTGCTGGAATCGATGCTGCCCGAGGGCGCCTTCGTGATGGGCCTCGACGAGCACACCGGCGTGGTGATGGATCTCGATGCCGACACCGCCACCGTGGTGGGCCTCGGCGTGCTCACCCTGCGACGAGCCGGCGTGTCGGCCGAGATCCCCAGCGGCGAGACCGTGGCGATCGACGTGCTGCGGCACGGCCCCGCATCGGCCACCGCCAGCGCAGCGCCGAGCATCGCTTCGACGAGCCCCGCCGACGAGTCGGCAGCCACGGGCGCCGCTGCCGCCGCTGCTCCGTCACTGGCCGGCGACGCCGAACGACTCGGTGCCCGCTTCGACGATGCCATCGCCCGCCGCGACCCTGCCGATGCGGTGGCGGCCGTGCTGGAACTCGACGACGCCATGCAGGCCTGGAGCACCGACACGCTGCAGAGCGACGAGATGGACCGCGCCAGGGCGCTGCAGCGTTCGATGATCATGCGCCTCGGTGAGGCCGCGGACCGCGGGCTCATCGACCCACGCGAGGTGGTGCGGCCGTTCGTCGACGTGGCACTTGCCGTGCGCACCGAGGTGCGGGCCGCGAAGCGCTACGACCTCTCCGACCAGATCCGCGACGGCCTGGCCGCGGCGGGAGTGGAAGTGCGCGACACCCCGACCGGCCAGACCTGGGACCTGCTCACCGACTGACCCGGGCTCGCCCGAGCCGCGTCAGTGCACCAGACCGGCTGCCGCCACGCGGCCGCGGGCGCCGGTGGTGACGTAGACCACCAGGAAGACCAGTGACGCCAGCAGGATGATGGCCGCACCAGGCGACACATCGGCGTGGTAGCTGATGAACATCCCCATGCCGCCGCACACTGCGCCGACAGCCGGGGCGATCAGCAGCATCTTGGCGAACGAGTTGGTGAGCATGCGGGCCACCACGGCCGGGGTCACCAGCAGGGCGCTGATCAACAGCACACCCACCACCTGCATCGTGAACAGGATCGTGGCCGACAGCATCAACATCAGCAGGGCTTCCATGCGGGCCACGCTCACACCCGACACGTCGGCCACCTCGGGGTCGAAGGTGGCGAACAGCAGACGGCGGTAGCACGAGTAGACGATGGCCGCGGCGGCCAGCAGCACCAGCGCCACTGCCACCACGTCGGCGATCGACACGCCGAGGATGCTGCCGAACAGCACGGCCTCGATCGACCGCTTCGCCTGACCGAACATGTTCGACAGGGCGAGGCCGAGGGCGAACGATGCAGTGGTGATGACACCGATCGCTGCATCGGAGCCGATCTTCCCGCGTCGGGCCACGCGGCCGATCATCAGCGCCGACAGCATGCCCCACACACCGGCGCCGAGGTAGAAGTTCACCGACAGCACGGCGCTGGCCGCAGCGCCACCGAAGATGGCGTGCGACAGGCCGTGTCCGATGTAGCTCATGTGCCGCAACACCACGAACACGCCCACCAGGCCGCAGACGGCACCGGCCAACACCGCCACGGCCAGACCGTTGCGGAAGAACTCGAACTCGAACGGTGCGAACATCAGGGCTGCACCCGGGGCGAGTCGGTCACCAGCAGCATGCCGCCGTGTTCCAGCACCTCCATCGGCGCTCCGTAGGTGCGCTCGAGCACAGCAGGGGTGAGCACTTCACGAGGCGATCCCATGGCGATCAGTTCCCCGTTCACGCAGGCGATGCGCGGCAGGTGGGCAGCGAGGCCGTTGATGTCGTGTGTCGACAGCACCACGGCGATGCCGTCGCGGTGAAGGTCGGTGAGCAGGTGCACCACTTCGTGGCGGGTGCGCACGTCGACACCCGACGTCGGCTCGTCGAGCACCAGCAGGTCGGGGCGACGCAGCAGCGCACGGGCGAGGAACACTCGCTGCTGCTGACCGCCCGAGAGGTCGCGGATGTGACGGTGCTGCAGACCTTCGAGACCGAGCTGCTGGAGCACGGCCGCCACTTCGCGCCGCTCGTTGGCCGACGCCCACGGGCGCAGACGCGAGCCGGGTGATGCCATCAGCACCACCTCGCTGACCGTGATGGGGAAGTTCCAGTTCACGGTCTCGATCTGCGGCACGTAACCCACGCTCAGGCCCGGCGCCCGGTTCACGTTGCCGAGGCTGGGCTTCAGGTTGCCGAGCACGATGCGCAACAGCGTGGTCTTGCCCGAGCCCGAGGGCCCGATGACACCCAGGAAGGCACCGCTTTCGATGCGCAGGTGCACATCGTCGAGCACGCGGGGGCCGCCGTAACTGTGCGACACCCCCTGCAGCTCGATGAGATGGTTCATTGTGGGTACTCTGCGGTGTCGGGGGCGACGTCGGAAAGGTCGAGCGAAGCGATCGCCGAGGGGTCGCCGCCCAGCGCTGTCACCATCGTGACATAGTCGAACTGCATCAAACCGAGGAACGAGTGCTCGGGGTCGCCCGGCGCACCGGGCAGGTCGTCGTCGCGTAGCACGTCGACGTAGTTCACGCCGGTCTCGCGGCCGATCTGCTCGAGCACCGGACTGGGGAACACCTCGGATCCGAAGATGGCGGGCACACCCGTCTCGCGCACCTGCTCGATGAGGCGACCGATCTCGGCGGGGGTTGGTTCGTCGAAGCTGGACGGCTGGATGGCACCGAGCACCGTCCAGCCATAGGTGCGGGCGAAGTAGGCGTAGGCGTCGTGGTAGGTCAGCAGTGTGCGCTGCGCGGCCGGCACGGTCTCGGTGGCGGTGCGCACCGCCGCATCGAGCTGGTCGAGCTTGGTGAGATACGCAGTGGTGTTCGCCCGGTACGTCTCGGCGTTCGCAGGGTCGGCCTTCACCAGCACGTCACGCACGAGCATGACGTACTTCTGTGCCAGCGGAGGGTTCGTCCAGAGGTGGGGGTTCGGCTTGCCGCCATCCTTCGGGAACGAGAAGTCGTAGACGTAGTCGGCAACCGGCAGCACCGCGGTGCCGAGTTCGCAGAACCCGGCGCCCTCGCGCAGATTGGCAAGGGCGAGATCCTTCGTCGGTTCCTCGAGCACCAGACCGTTCACGAACACGACGTCGGCCGTCGACAGCAGCGCCGCCACACTGGGCGCCGGCTCGAACGTGTGCGAGTTCGTGCCCTCGGGGACGATGCCCTCGATCTCGGCCAGGCCACCGGCGATGTTCGCGACCATCGAGGTGATGGGCGCCACCGTCGTGGCGATCTTCAACTTCTGGCCTGCCGCCACCGGGGCCACCTGCTGGCAGCGGGAGAGCGCCTCGG
>JBJTXX010000088.1:0-4633 GCA_046082485.1 Actinomycetota bacterium | reverse complement strand
GGCCCATCCCGTGCTGTCGTCCCTGCTGCCCGGCCTGAGGGTGCGCGGAGCGGCTGAACTGCAGGTCCGCGTGAGCGGGCACACCGGGGAGTTGACGGCGCTGCCGCTCGACGATCGTGGCCGTCCGGTGGCCGCGATGGTGGACGGCATTCCTGCGGCAGGCGCCGTGGGCCCGGATGCCCGCCTCGTCGAACGCGTCGCGGGCCGCAGTCTGCGGGTCTCGGCGCCGTCCTTCTTCCAGAGCGGCCCCGATGCGGCTGAACTGCTGGTCAGCAGTGTCGCCGCCGAGGTGGGTGCCGCAACGGGTTCGTTCCTCGATGCCTATGGTGGCGTCGGCCTGTTCGCCGCGACGCTCGCCGCACCCGTCGATGGCGAGGTGGTGCTGGTGGAGGGCTCGGCCTCGTCGTGCGCCGATGCCCGCGTCAACCTGCCCGATGCCTCAGTGGTGCACTCGCGTTTCGAGGACTGGCCGCCGAGGCCGTTCGACACCGTGGTCGCGGACCCGTCCCGCAGTGGTCTCGGCGCCGCTGCCGCGGCTGTCGTGGCGGCGACCGGGGCGGCCCGACTGGTGCTGGTGAGTTGCGACCCCGTGGCCATGGCTCGCGATGCCGCGCTGCTCGCAGCCCGGGGCTATCGGCACGGCGGCAGCACCGTGCTCGACCTGTTCCCCCACACGCCCCACGTCGAGGTCGTGACGGCGTTCCAGCCTGCCTGAGGCTGGGTCAGAGGCGGGTCATCACCCGGTCGACGCGCTCGAGGAATCGTTCGCGCCGGCGCTGACCGGCGTGGTCGAGGCCGTACATCGCCAGCCAGCGCGCCCGTGCCCACCGGTTGCACAGCACGCGCAGTGAGCGGGTGATGACCCGCTTGCCGCACTCGCCCTGGATCGCGTTGATCAGCTTCGTCGATCCGTGGGTGGTGATGGCCACGACCTGCTTGATGTGCTGCAACCTCGGCTGGATGACACTGCTGTCGGGCGGCAGGTCGTAGGCGATGCCGCGCACCCACACTCGGTCGATCCAGCCCTTCAGCATCGCCGGCTGGCCCGACCACCACGTCGGGTAGATCAGTACGAGTGCGTTGCACCACAGCAGGTTGCCGGCGTGTTCGGCGATTGCCGGCTTCGTCTCGGGTGGGGCGAGGTGGTTGGCCTTCTCCCACGCCGACAGCACCGGGTCGAAGCCCTCGGCGTAGAGGTCGGAGACGCGCACCTCGTGGCCGGCCCGCTGCAGCGCGCCGACCGCCCGGTCGCGCAGCGCCGCCACGTAGGACTCGGGTGCCGGATGGCAGTAGACGACGTAGACGTTCACAGCCGCGCCATGGCCTTCTCGACGCGGTGGAGGAATCGTTCGCGGTCCTCGATGCTGGAGCTGTCGGTGGAGTAGAAGCCGAACCACTTGGTGCGCGTGAACCAGCCGGTGTTGATGCGCAGGGTGCGGCTGATCAGGCGTCGACCGTTGTCGTTGATGAGCTTCACGTACAGCCACGGCGAGCCGTAGGTGCTGATGCCGACGAGCCTGCGCAGGTTCGGCAGGCCGCGCTGCAGCTTGCCGCTCTCGTCGAAGGAGAATCCGACGCCCGGCACGCAGACCCGCTCGAACCAGCCCTTCAGGATCGCCGGCTGTGCACTCCACCAGGTGGGGTAGACCGCCACGAGGGCCTGCGCGCTCTTGAGGATCGCGGCGTGCTCGGCGACCATTGGGTCCTGCACCGGCTGTTCGCCGTGGTACTCGCGGCGTTCCTCGGTGGTCATCGCCGCCCTGAACCCGAGTTGGTAGAGGTCGAGAAAGGTCACGCTGTGGCCGGCCTGCTCGAGGCCCGAGCAGGCGCGCAGCGCAAGCGCATGGCAGAAACTCCCCGGGATGGGGTGTGCGAGGATCACCACCACGTGCATGTCGGCGGAAGGCTAGCCGTTGTGCCTAGATTCGAAGCCAATGCGCTCCGACAGCCCCCCGGTGCGGGCCTACCTCCAGAGCTTCGTGCTCATCGGTGTGGTCCTCTCGATCGCCGGCCCCTCGCTGTCGCACCTGCGCGAGCGGATGGGCACCGACAACGGTGGCATCGCCGTGGTGTTCGTCGGTGCGTCGTTGGGTTACATCCTCGGGTCCACCCTGGCCGGTTGCGGCCTCGACCACGGGCAGGGTCACCGTCGATGGGTCGCGGCGATGGCGCTGTGCACCGTGTCGATCCTCGGCGTCGCCTTCGCGCCGAACATGCCCACACTCGTGGCCGCATTCGTGGTGCTGGGGGCAACCTGCGGGCTGGGTGACGTGAGCGGGAACACGCTCGTGCTCTGGAGCCGTCCGGAGGGTCCGGGGCCGTTGCTGAACGCGTTGCACCTGTGCTTCGCGGTCGGCGCGGTCTTTGCCCCGGTGCTGGTCTGGGCGTCCCTGCACGTGTCCGACTCGTTGTGGCCGATGGTCCTCCCCGTGGGTCTGCTCACTGCGTTGTTCGGCAGCAGGCTGTTGCGTCAGTCGCCACCGGTTCGAACGCGTCTGGCCACCGTCGAGCGCAGCACCGAGGGCGGTGCCCGCACGCTGCACGTCGCGATGCTGTGCGCGTTCTACTTCTCGTACGTGGCACTCGAGACGGGCTTCGCCGGCTGGATCCACAGCTACACCGAGCAGATCGGTTACGGCGGTGCTGCCACCGCGACCGGCATGATCACCACGTTCTGGGTGGGCTTCATGCTCGGTCGGCTCGCCTCGATCTGGATCTCGCGTGTGGTGCCGCCCGGGGCCGTCGTCGGCTGGGCGATGGCACTGTCGGTCGTGGCAGCGGTGCTGTTCACGATGTTCCGGTCGGCCGGGCCGATGCTCTGGGTGGTGACGTTCCTCTTCGCCGTGTCGGTCGCCCCGCAGTATGCGTCGATGATGGCGTACGCAGAGCAGCACCTCGCGCTGAGCGGCCGCAACACGTCGGCGATCGTCGGCAGTTCGGGCATCGGAGGCCTGTTCATGCCCTGGCTGCTCGGCCAGTTGTTCGACGCGAGGGGGCCCCAGTCACTTCCCTTCGTCATGGTGGTGCTGGCGGTCGTGACGTCGGTGGTCGCGCTCGCCGTGGGGCGAATGCTGGCGGGTGCTCAGCGGCCCCCGGCCACGTCGAGCAGTGCCCCCGTCACGTAACTGGCGTCGTCTCCGGCCAACCACATCACCGCTGTGGCGACCTCGGCAGCGTCCGCCGAACGTCGCATCGGCACGGTCGGCGCCAGACGTGCGACGCGGTCGTCGGTGGCGATGGCGTGGAAGTCGCTCTCGATCAGCCCGGGCCGCACCGCGTTCACCCGCACGCCATGAGGCCCGAGCTCCTTCGAGAGGCCGATGGTGAACGTGTCGAGGGCGCCCTTGGATGCCGCATAGTGGATCCATTCATCGGGTCCGCCGAGCACCGAGGCCTTCGACGAGACGTTCACGATCGACCCGCCACGGCCACCCCGGTCGGTGCGCATGCGGCGCGAAGCCTCGCGGGCGCACAGGAAGGCACTGGTGATGTTGACGGCCCACAACCGGTCGAGCATCGCTGCATCGACCGAGTCGATGGTGCCGTAGCCGCCAGCGATGCCAGCGTTGTTCACCAGCACGTCGAGACGGCCGAACTCGCGGTCGACGGCCTCGAACAGGGCGACCACGTCGGCTTCCTGCGAGACATCGGCCTGCACCACGAGCGCCCGGCGACCGAGCGTCCGGATGTCGGCGGACACGGCCTGCGCTGCGTCGGCCGAGGCCGTGTAGTTCACCACCACGTCGTGGCCGAGCGACGCGGCGTGCCGGGCGACCGCCGCCCCGATGCCACGCGAGGCCCCTGTCACCAGTGCCACTCGATCAGTTCCCACGGCGTACCTCCAGACGTTCGCGAATGTCCGGCCACTCGCCGGGCAGGATGGAATAGACGGCGGTGTTGCGCGGGGCGCCGGGCACGGTGTGGTGGCCGGCCTGCTGCCGGTGGTGCCGCAGCACGCCCTCGAAGGAGGCGCCGAGACGTTCGATCGCCGCCCTGCTGCGCTCGTTGCGTTCGTCGGTGCAGATCGCCAGTCGCTGCACCTGCCACACCTCGAAGGCGTGGGTGAGCAGCAGCAGTTTGGCCTCCGTGTTCACGGCGGTGCGTTGGGCCGCACCGGTCAGCCACGTTCCGCCCACCTCGGCCTCCGCCGGTGTCTCGCGGCCGGCCCACCAGCGCAGGTCGAGGAACCGTGTGCAGCCGATCGGCGTGCCATCGTCGGCGCGCACCTGGGCGAACGGCACCGCGGTGCGTGCCGCTGCATCGTTCAGCAGGCCAGCGATGTACCGCTGCATGGCAGGCAGGTCGGCGGGCACGGCCGTCCAGCCGTAGTTGCTGCGGTCGGCATGGGCAGCGGCCAGCAAGGCTTCCGCGTGTTCGGGTCGCAGCGGTTCCAGTCGCACGTGGCGACCGTGGAGGGTGAAGGGTTCGAGCAGCACTGGCACACAGTTTCGCAGTACGTTCGCCGTTCATGCGCGTGGTTTCCTGCAACAACTTCGGCCCCGTCACCGATCTCGCCATCGAGGAGCGGGAATCGTGGCCCATCGGCCCCGGCGCGGTGCGCATGAGGGTCACGGCCTGCGGCGTCAACTTCGTCGACGCGCTGTTCGTGCAGGGGCTCTACCAGATCAAGCCG
>JBJTXX010000087.1:0-3531 GCA_046082485.1 Actinomycetota bacterium | reverse complement strand
CCGCCATGGCTGCGGCGATCGACGAGAACTCCGTGGCGTTGGTGGGTTCGGCCGGCACCTATCCGCATGGTCTGGTCGACCCCATCGAGCAGATGTCGCAGCTCGCGCTGCAGCACGGCATCAACCTGCACGTCGATGGTTGCCTCGGTGGCTTCATCCTCGCCTGGGGGCAGGAGCTCGGCTACCCCGTGCCGACGTTCGACTTCCGGCTGCCGGGGGTCACCTCCATCAGCGCCGACACCCACAAGTACGGCTACGCCCTGAAGGGGTCGAGCGTGCTGCTGTACCGCACGCCGGAACTCCGCAGGTTGCAGTACTTCATCGTCCCCGACTGGCCCGGCGGCCTCTACACGTCGCCCGGGATGAGCGGCTCGCGTTCGGGCGGCATCATCGCCGCAGCCTGGGCCGCGATGCAGTCGCTCGGGCGCGAGGGCTACGTGTCGATCGCCGCCGACATCTTCCGCACGGCCACCGAGCTCTCCGCGGCGATCGCCGCGGTGCCCGGGCTGCGCGTGCTGGGTGAGCCCTTCTTCAACGTGGCGTTCACCACGACCGACGAGAGCGGGCTCGACATCTTCCTCGTGAACGACTTCCTCGCCTCGCGCCGGTGGCGGATGAACGGCCTGCAGCGCCCCGCGGCCCTGCACTTCTGCGTCACGCGCCCCAACACCCAGCCCGGGGTGGTCGAACGGTTCGCCACCGACCTCACCGAGGCCGTGCAGCACGCAGCCGACAACCGTGGCAAGCAGGCGCGTTCGGGTGCGTTCTACGCAGGTGGCGTCTCGCGTGAGCAGATCGAGAACGGCATGGCGTGGTGGCTCGACGCAACGCAGGCACTGCCACCCGCGTGATGCGCCCGCAGTCGCGCACCATTTGTTCCCGCGTTCACGTGGCGTAGTAGCGTCGCACGCGATGTCCGAATTCCTGCGCGACTACCTCACCGTGGTGTGGTTCGCCGCCGTTGCTCTCGTGCTGGCGGGTCTTCTGCTCGGTGTGGCCGCATTGCTGCGGCCGAACAAGCCGAGTCCCGAGAAGAACCTCGCCTACGAGAGCGGTGTGAACCCCGTGGGCGACGGCTGGTCGCAGAGCCAGGTGCGCTACTACATCTTCGCCCTGCTCTTCGTCGTGTTCGACGTGGAAGCAGTCTTCATGTTCCCGTGGGCGACGCAGCTCGAGCGGTACGGCTCGTTCGGTCTCGTCGAGATGGGAATCTTCGTCTTCGTCCTGCTCCTTGGCCTCGTGTATGCGTGGCGCAAGGGCGTGCTGCGCTGGGTGTAACCACATGGGTCTTGTCGACAAGGGGCGTCTGCCCAAGCCGCTCACGTCCCTGTTCAACATGGGGCGTTCCTACAGCCTGTGGGTGTACCAGTGGGGCCTTGCCTGTTGCGCCATCGAGATGGGCGCTGCGTTCGGTTCTCCGCGCTACGACGTGATGCGCCTCGGCGTGATCCCGCTGCCGGCCAGCCCTCGTCAGGCCGACCTCGTGGTGATCTCCGGAACCGTCACCGACAAGATGGCACCGGCCATCAAGCGTCTCTACGAGCAGATGCCCGAACCGAAGTACGTGATCAGCATGGGTTCGTGCGCCAACTGCGGCGGCCCCTACTGGGACAGCTACTCGGTCACCAAGGGTGTCGACCAGATCATCCCGGTCGACGTCTACGTGCCCGGCTGCCCACCGCGGCCCGAGGCCCTGGTCGAGGGCGTGGTGCTGCTGCAGCAGCGCATCAAGAACGAGGACATGGGTGCACGCTGGCGCGGCGAGGGCACCAAGCCCCTCGTTCGCGAACCGATCGTGGTGGGGGGTGGCCCCGTTGAGTGACGACACCCTGGCCCTGCCGGGCGACGCACTGCGCGAGGGCGTGGTGGCTGCCCTGCGCGAGCACCTCGGCGACGCACTGCTCGACAGCGTGGTGAAGCCCAACGACGACGTGTGGGTTCGTGTGCGCACCGATGCATGGCGTCAGGCGGGCATGGTGCTGCGCGACGTCGTCGGCTGCGAGCACTTCGGCTTCGTGTCGGCCATCGACTGGCTGCCGAGCCCGTTCGGCCGCGGCGAGGACGACCCCACCCAGCCGGCCCCCGAACGCAACACCGAGATCCGTCAGGGGTACGCAGGTGGCGAGACCCGCATGCAGGTCTTCGCCCGGGTCACCAATCTGGGCAAGCACTTCGGCGTCACGGTCAAGGCCGACGTGCCCGACGATGCACCTGCTGTCGACAGCTGGATCCCGGTCTACGCCGGCGCCAACTGGCACGAGCGCGAGACCCACGAGATGTTCGGCATCGGCTTCAACGGCCATCCCGATCTTCGCAACATGTACCTCCCGGTCGACTTCGAGGGTCACCCGCTGCGGAAGGACTTCCCGCTGCTGGCCCGTCTGGTGAAGCCGTGGCCGGGCATCGTCGATGTCGAGCCCCTTCCGGGGGATGACGAGGAGGAGTCCGAGTGACCGATCTCGCCGACCGCCAGAAACTCAGTTACATCGCTGCCCAGGCCGCCGATGCACGACTGAACGTGGAGCTCGAGACCGAGGGCATGACCCTCAACATCGGGCCGCAGCACCCTGCCACCCATGGCACCCTGCGCATCATCGTGCGCCTCGACGGCGAGCAGGTGGTGTGGGCCGAGCCGTCGGCCGGCTACATGCACCGCGGCTACGAGAAGCTCACCGAGGTGCGCACCTTTCCGCAGGTGACTGCGTTGGTGAACCGCATCGATTGGCTGGGCAGTTTCGCCAACGAGGTGCCCTTCATCCTCGCTGCCGAGAAGTTGATGGACATCGAGGCGCCGCCGCGAGCCCAGTGGATCCGCACCATCCTGTTCGAGCTGTCGCGCATCGCGAACATCTCGCTGTTCCTGGGCGACCTCGGCGTGCAACTGGGTGCCGTGACACCGGTGTTCATGGCGTTCCGCGACCGCGAGTACGTACTGAACCTCATCGAGGCTGCCACCGGTGGTCGCTTCCACCCGAACTTCGACCGCATCGGCGGCCTGAAGGACGACCTGCCCGCAGGCTGGATCACTGAGACCAAGCAAGTGATGAAGAAGCTGCGGAACTTCTGCGACGAGATCGAGAACCTGCTGTTCGGCAACGAGATCTTCCAGAGCCGTCTGCGCGGCATCGGCGTGATACCGGCCGAGGTGGCCAAGCAGTACGGCCTGAGCGGCGCCAACCTCCGCGCCAGCGGCGTCGACTGGGATCTCCGCCGCGACCAGAAGTTGCCCTTGGCCTACGACAAGGTCGACTGGAAGGTCTGGACCCACCCCGACGGCGACAGCTTCGCCCGTTGCTGGATCCGTCTGCAGGAGACCCGCGAAGCCACCAAGATCGTCGACCAGTTGCTCGATGGCATCCCCAGCGGCCCGGTGATGGCCAAGGTGCCGCGCATCATCAAGGTGCCCGAGGGCGAGGCCTGGGTGAGCACCGAGAACCCGCTCGGCGAAATGGGCTACTACGTCGTGAGCAAGGGCGAGCTCGGCCCGTTCCGTACCAAGATCCGCTCGGCGAGTTTCAACAACATCTCGAT
>JBJTXX010000086.1:0-7710 GCA_046082485.1 Actinomycetota bacterium | reverse complement strand
ACATGGAACGCAGCCTGACGGTGCCCACCGCCACCAGTTTCCGGAACATCCCGGCCAAGCTGCTCGAGGTCAACCGCTCGGTGATCAACGGCTACCGCAGCCGCACCGGACAGGGCAAGGTCAGCTTCACCCACCTCATCGGCTACGCGATCGTGCGCGCCATCGCCGATGCGGTGCCGGGCATGAACAACACGTATGCCGCCGACGCGGACGGCAAGCCGCGTCTGGTGCGCAACCAGCACGTCAACATGGGGCTCGCGGTCGACGTCGCCAAGGCCGACGGCTCGCGGACCCTCGTGGTGCCCGTGCTGCGGGAAGCCGACACCCTCGACTTCGCCCAGTTCCTGGCCGCCTACGACGAACTGATCCGCAAGGTCAAGACCAACAAGCTGGCCGTGAGCGACTTCCAGGGCGCCACCATCAGCCTCACCAACCCGGGCACCATCGGCACGGTGCAGAGCGTGCCCCGCCTGATGCCCGGTCAGGGTGTCATCGTCGGTGTCGGCACCATCGACTGGCCGGCGGAGTTCCAGGGCGCCGATGAGCGAGCCCTCGGAACGCTCGGCGTGAGCAAGGTGGTGACGGTGACCAGCACCTACGACCACCGCATCATCCAGGGTGCCGAGAGCGGCATGTTCCTGCGACACGTGCACGAACTGCTGCTCGGCGAGCACGGCTTCTACGACGGTGTGTTCCGCAGCCTCGGCGTGCCCTACGAGGCGGTGCAGTGGCACGCCGACCGCAGCCCCGTGAACAACGAGGGCGCGATGCTCGAGAAGCAGATGCAGGTGTCGACGCTCATCCGCGTGCACCGGGTGCGCGGCCACCTCATCGCCGACCGGGACCCGTTGCGCTGGAAGACGCCGAAGATGCCCCCGGAGCTCGACCCCGCCACGTACGGGCTGTCGATCTGGGACCTCGACCGCGAGTTCTTCACCGGCGGGGTCGGAGGCACCGAGCGCATGACGCTCGGCGACCTGCTGGGCCTGCTGCGCGATGCGTACTGCCGCACCATCGGCGTCGAGTACATGCACATCCAGGACTTCGCCGAGCAGCGCTTCATCCAGGGTCGTCTGGAGGGCGTGAGGTACGAACTCTCGAAGGAACGCAAGCACCGCATCGTCGAGCGGCTGAACGCCGCCGAGGCGTTCGAGAAGTTCCTCGCGACGAAGTACGTGGGCACCAAGCGCTTCGGACTCGAGGGTGCCGAGAGCGCCATTGCGATCCTCGACCAGATCCTGACGATGGCGGCCGGGGCCGGCCTCGACTCGGCGGTGCTCGGAATGGCCCACCGTGGACGACTCAACGTGCTTGCGAACGTGATGGGCAAGAGCTACGACCAGATCTTCAAGGAGTTCGAGGGCCACGTCGACCCCAGCACCGTGCAGGGCTCGGGCGACGTGAAGTACCACCTCGGCGCCAGCGGGAAGTACGCCGGCCCATCGGGCGAGACGATCCGCCTGGAGTTGGCCGCGAACCCCAGCCACCTCGAGACCGTCAATCCCGTGGTGATGGGCATCGTGCGTGCCATCCAGGACGGCATCGAACCGGCGGGCTCGTTCCCATCGGTGCCCATCCTCATCCACGGCGATGCTGCATTCGCCGGCCAGGGTGTGGTTGCGGAGTGCCTCGCGATGAGCGACATCGCCGGCTACCGCGTCGGCGGCACCATCCACCTCATCATCAACAACCAGATCGGTTTCACCACCAGCCCGCAGCACTCACGCAGCTCGCTGTACTGCAGCGACGTCGCCAAGACGGTGCAGGCCCCGATCTTCCACGTCAACGGCGACGACCCCGAGGCCTGCGTGCGCGTCGCCGAACTGGCCTTCGAGTACCGCCAGCGGTTCCACAAGGACGTCGTGATCGACATGGTGTGCTACCGCCGCCACGGCCACAACGAGGGCGACGACCCGAGCTACACCCAGCCGCTGATGTACAAGGCCATCGCCGAGCGCCGCAGCGTGCGCAAGCTGTACGTCGAGGCGCTCGTGAAGCGCGGCGAACTGACGGTGGAGGAAGCCGAGGGCGCCCTTGCCGACTTCCAGGGCAAGTTGCAGTTGGCCCTCGACGAGACGCGGGCCCATGCCCCTGAGGCCGTGAAGGTGGCCAAGCCACCCAAGCCGATCGGTGTGCGCCCGCACGTCGAGACCGGCGTGGACCGGGCGCTGCTGGACCGGGTGTTCGACCACCTCACGGCCTACCCGGAGGGCTTCACTCCCCACCCGAAACTGGTGCGCCAGTTCGAGACCAGGGCCAAGACCTACCACGAGGCCGGCGAGGTCGAGTGGGCGACTGCCGAGGCATTGGCGATCGGTTCGCTGGTCGCGGAGGGCACGCCGGTGCGCCTCGCCGGCGAGGACAGCCGCCGTGGCACGTTCAGTCAGCGTCACGCGGCGCTCGTCGACTACGAGGACGAGAAGGTGTGGATCCCCCTCGCCACACTGCCCGGCAAGCAGGCCAACTTCTGGGTCTACGACAGCCTGCTGAGCGAGTACGCCACCCTCGGCTACGAGTACGGCTACGCGCACGAGAACCACGAGGCGCTGGTGATGTGGGAGGCCCAGTTCGGCGACTTCGTCAACGGCGCGCAGATCATCATCGACCAGTACCTCGTCGCGGCGGAGGACAAGTGGGGGCAGATGAACGGCCTCGTGCTGCTGTTGCCGCACGGTTTCGAAGGGCAGGGGCCCGAGCACAGTTCGGCCCGCATCGAACGATTCCTCACCCAGTGCGCCGAGGACAACATCCAGGTGTGCAACTCCACCACCGCTGCGCAGTACTTCCACCTGCTGCGCCGTCAGGTGCGACGCGACGTGCGCAAGCCATTGGTGCTCTTCACGCCGAAGGCACCGTTGCGGATGAAGGAGAGCCGGTCGCCGATCACCGACCTCGTCTCGGGTTCGTTCGAGGAAGTGCTCGATGACCCGGGCGTGGCCGATCGCAGCGCCGTGCAGCGCGTGGTGTTCTGCAGCGGCAAGGTGGCGTGGGATGCCTTCGCCGAGCGGAACAAGCGGAATGCACCGGTCGCCGTGGTGCGGCTCGAGCAGTTGTACCCGTTCCCCGGGGACCGTCTGCGCGAGGTGCTGGCCTCGTACCCGAGTGCACGTGACCTCGTGTGGCTGCAGGAGGAACCCGACAACATGGGGCCGTGGCACTACTTCGAGGCCCGCTTCTGGCGGGTGAAGAACGATGGCTACGACCTGCGTCTGGTCAGCCGCATCGGCAGCGGCAGCCCGGCCACGGGCAGCAAGGCCGTGCACGATCAGGAACTGGCCGACCTCATGGATGAGACGTTCGAGGGGTTCTGAGCCCGAGCACACGCTCGAGGTCGGTGATCGCCTGCGCAGCGTTCAACACCTTGATCGTGGTCATCCCCATGGCTGCGGCCGGCTTCAGGTTGATGCCGAGGTCGTCGAGGAACACGCACTGCACCGGATGCACGTCGAGCAGTTCGCAGGCGATCTCGTAGAACCGGGGCTCGGGTTTGCGCACGCCGACCTTGCTGCTCTCGACCACTGCGTCGAAGCGCCGCATGATCGGTTCGATCATCGCCACGCGGTCGGCAGGGGCCTGGTCGCTGACCACGTTGTTGGTGAGGCAGGCTGTCGCGTAGCCGGCGGCCTTCACCCGGTCGAGCAGGGACACCATCTCGGGGCGCACGTCGCCCGACAGCAGCGACAGCACGTCGCGGCCGGGAATGCGATGTCCGAGCGCCTCGCTCTCGGCGGCGAACGCATCGTCGAAGCCTCGTGGGTCGAGTTCGCTGCGTTCGAGGCGGGCCCACGCGTTCTCGTGCGGATCGGTGGCGTTCACGGAACGGATGAAGTCGAGCGGCAGCCCGTGCTCGGCCTCGTAACGGTTGAACGCCTCGAACGGACTGCTGAGGATGACACCTCCGAAGTCCCAGAGGACGGCGGTCAGGGCAGGGTGATCGGGCACCGGGGCATCGTAGGCTGACCGGACTATGCCGAAACATGTCGTCGTCGACGGGTCCAACATCGCCACCGAGGGCCGCGATCGTCCCAGTCTGCGACAACTGAACGAGGCCGTGCTCGCGTACATGACCGAGCACCCCGAATCGCTGATCACCGTGGTGGTCGACGCGACGTTCGGGCACCGCATCGACCAGAAGGAAGTCGCCGAGTTCGAAAAGGCGGTCTCCAACAACGAGCTCGTGGCCCCTCCGGCCGGTGCCATCGGGCGTGGCGACGGTTTCGTGCTCAGCATCGCCAACAAGGTGGGTGCGGTCATCCTCACCAACGACAGTTACCAGGAGTTCCACGCCGAGTACCCGTGGCTGTTCGAGGAGGGTCGGCTGATCGGCGGCAAGCCCGTGCCGCACATCGGCTGGGTGTTCGTGAAGCGCCTGCCGGTGCGTGGCCCGACCAGTCGCAAGGTGACGGCCGAGGCGAAGCGCAAGGAACGCCCGACCGCCGAGCCGAAGCCGGCCAAGCGGGCGCCGAAGACCAGTGTCGAGGCGAGCCAGCCGATGCCCGTTCCCACGGCGCCGCCCCCGAACGCAACCCTGCCGCCGCGTGCGAGCCAGGTGAACGAACTGCTGCCGTTCCTGTCGTTCGTGGAGGCGCACCCGATCGGAGCGACCGTCGAGGCCGTGGTGGACCACTACTCCTCGCACGGTGCCTATGTGCGCCTCGGCGAGATCATGGGTTATGTGCCCCTGCGGCTGATGGCCGACCCTGCGCCGCGTAGCGCCCGTGAGTTCATGAAGGTCGGTGACTCCGTGTCGCTCATCGTCGAGCGATTCATCCCCGACAAGCGCAGCCTCGATCTCGCCGTGCCGGGAATGGCCACGGTCGCGCCGCCTGCGCCCCCGAAGCCGGCACGTGGCCGCAAGAAGGCGGAAGCAGCCGTTGCGCCGGTGGAGCAGCCGTCCACGCCGTCGGAGAAGCCGGCGAAGAAGGCCGCAGCGAAGCAGGTTGCCGAGAAGAGGGTTGCCGAGAAGCAGGTTGCCGAGAAGCAGGTTCCGGTGAAGAAGGTCACCGAGAAGAAGGTTCCGGTGAAGAAGGCCCCGGTGAAGAAGGCCCCAGCTAAGGCCGTCGAGGTCGTCCCCGAACCGACTCCTGCGGCTCCTGGCAAGCCAACTCGCGCCCGCAAGGCGGCAGCGGCGGCATTGCCCGTGGCCACCGAGGTGAAACCCGCTCGGCGACGTGGCCGGGCCAAGGCCTGATTCGGTACGGTCGCTCCCGTGCGCATCGCCACCTGGAACGTCAACTCGCTGAAGGCCCGCCTGCCCCGCGTCGAGGAGTGGCTGGCCGACGTGCAGCCCGACGTGCTGTGCATGCAGGAGACCAAGATGACCGACGATGCCTTCCCGTCGTTGACCTTCGCGGCAATGGGTTACGAGGCCTGCCATCACGGCCAGGGGCAGTGGAATGGGGTGGCGATCCTGTCGCGGTGCGGGCTGACGGATGTCGTGGCCGGGTTTGCCGACGGTGGCCCAGCCGACCCCGACGCCCGCATCATCAGTGCGCTGTGTGACGGCGTTCGGGTGAGCAGTGTCTACGTGCCGAACGGTCGGGCGCTCGATCACGACCACTATCAGTACAAGTTGCGGTGGATGGCGCAACTTCGACGCCACGTCGCCGCGCTGGCCAGCCCTGATCAGCAGGTGGTCGTGGCCGGTGACTTCAACATCGCGCCGACCGACCTCGACGTGTACGACCCGAGGAAGTTCGTCGGTGCCACGCACGTGAGCGAGGCTGAGCGCGCCGAACTGGCAGCGCTGTGTGACTGGGGCATGGTCGACCTGTTCCGCCAGCACCACCCCGAGGGCAAGTTGTACAGCTGGTGGGATTACCGCGCCGGCGATTTCCACATGGGACGCGGGCTGCGCATCGATCTCGTGCTGGGCACCCGCAGCGTCGCGGACAGGTGCACGTTCAGCGTGGTCGACCGCAACGCCCGCAAGGGGCAGTCTCCTTCCGATCACGCCCCGGTGCTGGTCGACCTCGCATGATCATCGACCGCGACTTCGAACGGCTCGAGGGTGACGCCCGGCGTGATCTGGCCGATTCGTGTCGTCGGGTGATCGACGAACTGGCCCGTTCCACGGCCGACCCGGCGGCCTTCGGAGCGGCCGCCGCCCTCGTGCGCCAGGCCGCCGACCTGCTGGCGGCCGGCACCCACGGCCGCGAGTACGGGGGTGCCGAGGCCTCGCTCGCTGCGTACCGCGAGCACCCGTTCATCGATCACAGCCCGCTGGCCGGGCCGCTCAACCCGCTCGCGGCGCCGATGCGGCTGGCGATGGAGGGCGAACAGGCAGTGGGCATGGTGACCTTCGGTGCCGCCTACGAAGGGCCTCCCGGGCACGTGCACGGCGGCTACGTCGCGGCGGCGTTCGACGAGGTCCTGGGAATGGTGCAGGGCATCACCGGGAACCCGGGCATGACTCGGTTCCTCGACGTGCAGTACCGCTCGCCCACGCCGCTGCACCAACCCCTCGAGTTCCGCGGATGGGTAGATCGGGTGGAGGGCCGCAAGATCTTCGTCGCCGGGGAGCTGCGGGTGCGTGCCGATGGGCGCCTGTGCGCCGAGAGCACGGCGCTGTTCGTGTCGGTCGACTTCTCCACGTTCGACCGGTTGATGAGGGAACGAGGGCAGTAGGACGCTATGCGGGAAGCGGGCGCAGGCGCTCGGCTGCGGTCTCGGTGATGCCCAGTCGGGCGGCGAGCGTGCCGGTGTCGGTGGGGCGATCCTCGAGCAGTGAACGCAGCACGCGGTCCGAGCAGATCGCCTGCTCACTGAGACCGGCTGATCGTGCGACCGCAGCGCGCCAGTCACGCAGGGCCTGCAGTGGGTCTGCAGGGGGTGCGGGACGGGGTGGCGGCGCGACGGCGGGGGAGCGATCGATGGTGGCCTCCACTGCTGCCAGCCAGCGACTGGCCGACGTGGGCCTGCCGTTCCGGCTGAGCGGATGGGTGAGGTGCAGATGCTGCTCGGCCCGAGTGATGGCCACGTAGAACAGGCGGGCTTCCTCGTGCAACTGCCCCGCGGAGGATGCCGAGGAGTGGGGCACCATCGCGTCGTCCACACCAGCCACCACCACGGCCGCCCATTCCCGCCCCTTCGCCGTGTGGAAGGTCAGCACCGAGACGGCTCGATCGTCGGCGTGCAGTTCGAGGTGATCGAACGGGTTGCGCGTCTCGACCCACGCGCGGAACGAACCGGTGGCCGGCGACGAGAGGTAGCGGTCGGCTTCGCCTGCAACTCGCTGCGCGTCGGTGTCGCCCTCGAGATAGGTGTGTTCCACCCACAGGGCGAGCCGTTCGCGGCTCGTGCAACGGAAGGCCTCGAACAGCGCGGCCTGCAACGGTGTGGCGGCTGAGGTCTGGGTGCTCACACCGGCGGCCTCGAGCCCCCGTTGCAGCAGGCCCACCTGGTCGTTCGTGCGTGCGAGCACGGCGATGTCGTGTGCCGGCACGTTCAGCAGTAGGTCGCGCACGTGGCGTGCGACGTGCGCGGCCTCGGCATGTTCATCCGCCAGTGCTGCGGTGGTGACGGGTCTGGCGCCGGGCAGCGAACTCTCGGTGGTGTCGGTCTGTCCGCTGGCGACGAGGGCGGCGGAGCCGGCGCGAACGATCTCGGGGGAGCATCGGTGGTTCGTTCCGAGGCGGATCACCGTGACGCCCGGAAACCGTCGCTCGACCTCGGCGAGGGCGGTGTGATCGGCGCCGTTCCAGCCGTAGA
>JBJTXX010000085.1:0-7085 GCA_046082485.1 Actinomycetota bacterium | reverse complement strand
GCATCGGACGACCCGCAGGCCGAGATCAGGATGAGCACTGAAGTAGCTAGCAGCAAACGGCGATTCATCGGCCGCACGGTACCGGCGACCGACTCACCTTGCAGTGGTGAACCGCCAGAACGTGTTGTTGTTCGAGTAGGTGATGCCGCCCGAGTTCACGGCCCGCACGTGCCAGTAGTAGGTGGTGAGGCCCGACAACCGGCCCAGCACCGCGGAGGTTGCCGTGCCCACGCTGATCCAGGTGGCGCCGCAGGCGTTGTCGTTGGTGGTGTCGATGCAGTACTCGTAGCGAGTGGCGCCGGTCGCCGCAGCCCACGACAGGACGAGGCCCGACTTCGGTCGAACGGTCGCCGTGGAGGCGGGACTGGTCTTCGAGAAGGCTCCCGGGACCGGCGTGGTGACGACGACGTTGATCGACAGTGCCGCAGTGGCCGAGGCACCCGTCCCGTCGGTCACCCGCACCGTGAAGGACGACAGGCCCGCAGTGGTCGGGGTGCCCGAGATGATGCCGGTGGCAGCCGCCAGAGACAGACCCGCAGGAAGGGTGCCCGCTGCCAGCGACCACGTGTAGGGGGCGCTGCCACCCACCGCACCGAGCGAGGCCGAGTAGGCCACACCCGTGCCGGCGGCGGGCAGCGAGGTGGTGACCACGCCGAGGGCGGTGACGGTGCCGGGGGCCGGCGAGAACAGCAGTCGGTTCGGGGACCCTGTTCCGGGGTTGACCACCGCACCCGGCGTTGCGTTGGCAATCATCGTCGCCGCCACGTTGGCGGGTGTGATGCCCGGTGTGGCCGCCACGATCAGCGCCGCGACGCCGGCCACGTGCGGCGTGGCCATCGAGGTGCCCGAGATGACGTTCGTCGCCGTGTCGGTGTCGATCCAGCTGGAGGTGATGCCGGTGCCCGGGGCGAAGATGTCGACGCACGGCCCGAAGTTCGAGTAGACGGCGCGGGTGTCGGTGATGTCGGTGGCTCCGACCGTGATGGCCGAGGGCGTGCGGGCGGGCGAGGTGGCGCAGGCGTCGACGTTCGAGTTGCCGGCCGCCACGGCGGCGGTGACGCCAGCGGCCACGAGGCGCTCGACAGCCGCATCGACCGTGGGCGACGTGGCAGCGCCGAGGCTCATGTTGGCGACCGCCGGTGCACCGTTGTTGTTCGCCGTCACCCAGTCGATGCCGGCGATCACGCCCGACAGCGTGCCCGAGCCGAAGCAGTCGAGCACGCGCACCGGCACGATGGTGACCTGCTTGGCGATGCCGTAGGTGCGCCCGCCGATGGTGCCGGCCACGTGGGTGCCGTGGCCGTTGCAGTCGTCGGTGCCGAAGCCATCGATGACCGCCGTGTAGCCAGCGGCGACACGACCGGCGAACTCGCTGTGCGTGGCGCGCACACCGGTGTCGATGACATAGGCCTTCACGCCGGCGCCACCCGAGTCGGGGTACACGAAGCTGCCCGACAGCGGCAGGGCGCGCTGGTCGGTGCGGTCGATGCCCCAGGTGGCCCCGGTCTGGGTGGCGTCGAGGTGCACGACGGCATCGCGCTCGATGCTGGCAACCATCGGGTCGGCGGCCAGTGCCGCGGCCTCCTGGGCGGTCAGCTCGAGGGCCATCCCCTTCAGGGCGTGCTCGAACACACGCGAGACCTTCACGCCCTTCACGCGCTCCTGCTCGGCCTCGACTCGCGGGTTCGCACCGCTACGGAAGGTGACCACCCAACCGGTTCGGCTGCCCTTGCCCGCTTCGACCGAGCTGGTCGTGACAGCGGTGAGTGAGGACAGCACCACGATGCCGCCGAGGAGGAGCCGGAGATTTCTACGCATGGCAATGACAATGACACCGAAAGTGGTGATTTCGCAATCGTCTCTTCGTCGCAGGCGGCGGCTACTACTTTCGGCACAGCTGCGACCACGGAATGTGACTCACCGTGCCGCGGCTACACGCATCGCGGTTTCGTGGTGGCGCGGTACCCGCGCAGAGCGTTCCCTGAACGCGAAGAGGGGGACCGCCGCAGCGGTCCCCCTCTTCGAGGTGTTCGATGGTCCTGCGACCGCAGGGTCAGTCGCGGGTGTTCAACTCCACGAGCGTGACGCCCACGCTGCCCAGTGGGCCGGTGTGGCGCACAGCGCCGATCTGCTCCTGCGTCGGGTCTGCGCCCGCCCAGGCGATGCCCACCGTGCCCGAAGCAGCCACGACGGCGGTCGCCGGCGCAGCGGTCACCGAGACCGAACCACCGACATCAGCGTCGGTGACCGACCAGTCGTACAGCACGTACGGCGACGACGCGGCAACCGTCTCGTAGCCGTGGATGAGCACGTAGTAGATGCCCGGTGCGGGGTCGTAGAGGTCGACGGTCTCGTGCGAGCCGCCGGCCGCCGAGGCACCGACCTGGTCGAAGTTCCCGTCGAACACGTAGAGGTCAAGGTCGGCGCCGGGGACCACGTCGGCGTTGCGCAGCGCGATGCGGGTCACGGCCGTGCCGGCGGGGACCTCCACCACCTCGAGCGAGTAGCCGACGTTGCTGTCGATCGCCGTGACCAGGTCGTTCGCCGGGTCGTCGTCGACCGTCCATGCCACGGTGTGCGCGGACACCGCACCGAGGCCGGTGGCGGTGTACGAGCCGGCGTAGCCGAACTTCACCGGCAGGTCGATGCTGCCGGCGTCGCCGGTGCCCGACACGGCCGCTGCCGCCGAGAACTCCTTGGCCTTCAACGCGATCGGGCTGCGCAGGCGGAAGTCGTTGCCCGACCACACCAACTGGCCGAAGCCCCAGGCGCCGAAGGCGGCGGTGGTGCGGGTGAAGGTGACCGTGAACGAGGCCGACTGACCCACGCCCAGCTTCAGCTCACGCGGGCTGACCTTGGCGGTGAAACCGGCCGGAGCCTGCACCTTGGCCTCGAGGCTCAACTTGCGACCGCTCACGTTCGTGAGCGTTCGCTTGATCGTCGCCGCACCGGTGACGTCGCCAACCGCGATCGAGGCCTGGTTCAGGTTCTCGGCAGTGGTCTGGATGCCGAAGGCAGCGAGGTCCGCGCAGGCCGAGTCGCCGAAGAACAGCGTCGGCAGCACGGGGAAGCTCTCACAGGTCGACCCGAGGTAGTCGAACATGTCGGCGTCGTACACGGCACCAGGGTTGAACAGCGAACCCTTGCGGTTGTAGTCACCACCCGGGGCGGCATGGCCGGCACCCATGTCGAACGGGTCGGCCGGCGTCACGCCGTCCTCCTTCGTCACGTTCTGGCGGGCCGTCGTCATGAGGGCCGACTTCGCGGCAGCGGACGACCACTCGGGGTGCGCCTGCTTCACGAGGGCATAGATGCCCGCCACGTGCGGCGCCGACATCGAGGTGCCGCTGATGGCCTGGAAGAACTGGCCGGGAGGGCCGTCGAGCGGCGTCGGCGTGTTGCCGGCGAGGATGTTCACGCCGGGTGCCGTGATGTCGGGTGTGATGATGTCTTCCGTGAACCCGTTCGGGCCACGCGACGAGAAGTCGGCCATCACGCTGCCCTGAGCAAGCGTGCGGGCGGCCGAGCCCAACGTGGCGGTGGCCGCTGCACCGGCGGTGTTGATGTAGTTCAGCACCGTCAGGCCATCGGGGTTGCTGAGGTGGATCGACGGCACGAAGTGGTTGTCTGTGACCGTGGCCTGAGGGTCCACGGCGTTGTACAGCACCATGCCGGCGCCACCGGCGGCGCCCACCGCCTCGCTCTTCTCGATGCGGGCGTTGTTGCCACGCTTGCAGAGCACGATCTTGTCGGTGACCGGCTCGCTGAAGGGCTGCGTGCCGAGGCACAGCGGGTTGCCCAGCGCGCCGGCATCGACGATGGCCTTCGGGCCCACGCCGCCGGTGACGCTGGCGCCACGCAACACGGTGCCGTCGCCGAGGGTGACGGTGGACTCGAACGTCGAGTCGGTGGTCGAGGCGCCGACTGCGGTCACCCATGCGGAGACGGCCGAGGTGCCGACCGTGCTCGGGGCCGGGCCCTCGTTGCCCGCCGAGCGGGCCACGAACACGCCGGCGTCGGCGGCGAACAGGAAGCTGAGGTCGTCGAGGCCGAAGACCGGTGCGGAGCCACCGATCGAGAAGTTGATGACGTCAACGCCGTCGCCGACGGCGTCGTCGATCGCAGCGGCAGTGTCGGACTCGAAGCAGGCACCGATGCCACTCTCCGACGTCCAGCAGGCCTTGTAGACCGAGATGCGGGCGCGAGGCGCCACACCGGTGACACTGCCGAAGTTGCTGCCCAGGATCGAGGCCGTCACACGCGAGTTGCCGGCCGCCGTGGTGGCGGTGTGGGTGCCGTGGCCGTCCTCGTCACGAGCCGATGCGTACGAGCCGGCGGCAAGGCCTTCGCCCATACCCTCGAGGAACCCGGTCGCGTAGGCCTTGGCGGCGAGCAGCTTGTTGTTGCAGGCGAAGGCGGCGTCGGCGGCGTTGTAGCCGCTGTTGCCGAAGTCGCAGCCGGTGCCGCTGAAGGTTGCGGGCCGGGGGCCGAAGCCGACCGGGCTGAGGCTGGGGTGCTCGGGCCAGATGCCGGTGTCGACCACGCCGACCACCACACCCTCGCCCCTCACGCCGGAGGCGTACACGCCGCCCCTGGCGTTCAGGCCGAGGAAGGCCGACGAGGTGCTGCTGGGCCGCGGCTGCTCCGGGGCGTCGTCGATGGTGCGCTGCACGTCGGCAGTCACCAGGCGCACCGAGGGCAGCGCCCGCAATGCCTCGGCCTGCGCCTGGGTCAGCTTCACCGAGAAGCCGTTCGCCGCGAACCGGTAGGCCGCCAACTTCGCCGCACGGGGCACGCCCACCGCGGCGAGTGCCTTGTTCTGCTCACCCTCGAGGTGCGCCGCGTACTTCTTGACGTCGACGTTGCGACGGTCGAGTTTGCGGCCGGGTGCCGGCTTCGTGGCGCGCAGGCCGGCGATACCGCCGGAGTACGCCACGGCGGGCTGGCCCTTCATCACGACGATGTAGACGCCGCTCTTGGCGACCGGCTGCACCTTCAGCGCCGATGCGTCGATCCCGACGTCGGATGCTCCGGCTGAGGCAGCAGGCCCAGCCACGAGCGCAGCGACCGCAAGCGCGGCCGCGACGAATGTCTTCTTCACGGATTCCCCCCAGGAAGGTCGGACGATGTGTCGCCGCCACGGCCCAAATCCATTGCAGCGCCCGAAGTGTACGGCGATGAAGAACGCAGTTTCCAGAGGGAGTTCACAGAAAGTGTGAACCGCGGTCACGCGACCACTCTCGGTGTTCTAGTCCTCGGCGCAGCACACCCGGTTGCGGCCACTCTGCTTGGCCGCGTACATCGCCGCGTCGGCCCGGTCGAACAGTTGCTCGAGCGTCTCGCCGGCCTGCCACTGCGCCACCCCGATCGACAGGGTCGCGAGCAGTCGGCCGGCGGGCGCCTCCACCGGTGAATCCGCCACCGAGGCCCGCATGCGTTCGGCCACCCGGGTGGCGATGTCGATGCCGATGTCGGGCAACAGTGCCACGAACTCCTCACCGCCGACCCGTGCCACCACGTCGTCGCGACGCGTGCTCGCCAGGATGCGTCGCCCGACCACCGAGATCACCGCGTCGCCGGCGCGGTGGCCGTGCGCGTTGTTGATCTCGCGAAGGTGGTCGAGGTCGGCCACGAGCAGGCTCATCGGCCGGCCCAGCGAGGTGGCGCGCTCGATCTCCTTCGCCGCCAGTTCCTCGAACCCGCGCACGTTCAGCAACTCGGTGCGCGGATCGAGTCGGCTCTGCTTGGTCTCTCCCTCGAGGCGGATGTGTTCCACGGCGAGCACCGCGACGGGAATGGTCAGCAGCACCAGCGGGGGGTCGACCAGCGCCAGCACCGCGCCGACCGCACCGATGGCGAGCTCCCAGAGGTCGCGGAGCGCGTGGTACGGCGTCCAGATGTTGGTGTCACGCGCCGGCGTGCCGACCATGACACGCGCAGACACCGACACGAGCCCCGTCTCGACGAGGCTGTGCACCACCATCGCGGCGACGATCGCGACGACCAGCCACCACGACCCGTCGCCGTTGATACGCGGGTGCTGGTTGCCGATCAACAGCCAGTAGACGGTGGAGCTCGCCAGCATGGTGAGGATGCGGTTGCAGCGGACGAGGAGGGACCTCGGCGCTGCCCGCAACGACGGCAGCGCCACCGCGAGCACGGCGATCGAGATGGGGTCGAGCAGCAGGGCGGCAGCGAACAGGTACTGCCCCACCGGCAGGATGAGCACTTCCTTCCCACCGCGGTGCAGACCGGCGGTGGTGACACGGCGGGCCGACAGCACCGAACCCAGCCACAGCACCGGCAGCACGATCCACCAGCGCAACGGCTGCTGCCTCGGCAACAGGGCGATGGCCAGACCGAGCAGCACCCCCGTTGCGAACACCATCACGACAGTGAGCCGACGAGATGGCACCGGGGTGTCGCGCCACCAGGAGAACAGCCCACGCTGCTGCTGCGGCGCCTCCGAGGTCATGCCGCGAAACCTACTACCGGGCGTTGTTCAGCCCGCGAGGGCTGCCTTCACCAGCGCGGCGATCCTCGCGCCGTCGGCAGTCGGGCCTGCTTTGGATCGCACCGCCGCCACCACCCGACCCATCGCCTTCATCCCGGTGGCGCCATCGGCTGCCGCTGCCTGCACCTCTGCGGCGATGAGCGCGGCGAGGTCGTCGTCGCTGAGGGCAGCGGGCAGATAGGCCTCCAGCACCGCGGCCTCGGCACGCTCGCGCTCGACCTTCTCCGGTCGGCCGGCCACCACGAACGCGTCGGCGGTCTCGTGGTGCTTGCGCACCTCGACCGCCACGACAGCCAGCACCTGCTCGTCGGTCAGTTCCACGACCTGCGCACCGGCGGTCTCGGCCACCGACACCGCAGCCAGCGTCTGGCGCAGCGCTGACAGCACCACCTCGTCACGCGCCCTCATCGCCGCCTGGAGAGCCGACTGCATCTGCTGCTTCACGCTGGAACCGCTCATGGCGGACAGGGTACGCGTTGGGGCAGGATGACCCAGCGATGAAATCCCAGCCTTCACCCGCAGTCGGCGCACCGGGCGTGCTCGGGGCGATCGGCGATCTCGTCGAGGATGT
>JBJTXX010000084.1:0-2924 GCA_046082485.1 Actinomycetota bacterium | reverse complement strand
GTGATGCCGCCCTGCTCGAGCTTCTCGCGCGCCTCGGCGTCACGCAGGCGGGCCGCTCCGAACACGGTGTTGCCCTGCGCGGCCAGCGCCGCTGCCACCGGGCCAGCCACCCAGCCGGTGACGCCCGTGACCAGCACGCGTGCGCCCGTGATGGGAGCGATGTTTGAGCCGCTCATGCCGCTCACCACAGCTCGTCGGTGAAGGCGTCGGTGCCGAACAGCGTCTGCTGGAACGGTGCGGTCCAGAGATGGGTGGCGAGACCGCTCGCCTCGAGCTGCGCTCCCCACTGGCCGTAGCCCTCGGCCCAGCCCTCGGTGGGATCGTGGTCGAGGAAGTGCAACTGCACGAAGCGGCGGTCGGCGTTGGCCACGCGGGGCACGTCGGCCGGGGCGTCGTCGAGCAGCGGCAGCGGCCGCGAGGCGCCGATGAGGTCGGGGCCCCACGGGGTGCCGAATGCGCCGGTCGCCCACTGCTGCGTCCAGCCGCGCAGGTCGTCGAACGTGACGCCGTCGGCGAGCTCACCGACGTTCACCACGAGGCCCGCGTAGTTGCGGTCGAGGGCGAGTTCGATCGAGGTGCTGTGCGCCTCGCTCTGCACCGACCACTGGTGCTCGTAGAGCACGGTGTGGATGTGGTCGCGGTGGGCGAACATTCGGCCCTGCTTGTGCAGCTGCAACACATTGTCGACGCTCCAGCGGTTCCACTCGTCGTGATGGCCCTTCAACACCCAGTAGACGGCGAGGTACGAGCCGGTCTGCGGGTCGGGCGTCATCGGCGAGGCGGCCGGGTAGCGGAGGTCCTTGAGCCGCCGGGTCGCCACGAAACGGTCGCCGGCGAACGTGTCGGCGCCCACCATGCAACCCGAATAGAAGTGGTCGTGCTCGTACCAGCGGTTGTACTCGACCTCGTGGCCCTTGTGCGGCTCGACCATCGTGAACAGGAGCGTGCCGAGTTCGATGTCGGGTATCATGCGCCGACCCTAGCGGAATCTGACGCCGCGTCAGAATGTCGGACGTACGGGATGAGCCGTCGGCTACGGCCAGCGCGGCGGGCCGGCCACGGCCTTGAGCGTTGCTACCGCGTCGAGGTTCACGCCGAGGTCGAGCACGGCACCCGCACCGCTGTCAACCGCCTGCGCGAGACGTACGAGTCGCTCGTGCGGAGCGAGCTGCGGACCATCGGCCGACCAGCGTTCGACGACAGCCCCTGCCGGCAGGTTCGCCGGTTCGTGCTCGGCCACCACGTACACGGTGGAGGTTTGGTCGACACCTCTCGGGGCCACGCGCATGCTGCCGAGCACCCGGGTGGGGAACGTGCGGGCGAGCCAGAACCCTGCCGTGTCGGGCCACGCCTGCACGGCGCCGTCGGCCGGGAGCCAGCCCGCCAGATCGGCCGCCGCGCGTGCCGGGTTGATCGGCACGGAGTCAATGGCGTACATCGGGCCGCACACCGCGGCGAGTGCCCCGTAGAGCGGCGGCCGCGGTGTCGGTTCGGCGTTCGGCGTGAGCGCAGCGCGCAGTTGATGAGCATCGAGGTGCGTGCACCGCGCCCCCACCGCATCGAGCCACGACGCCGGAATCTCGTGGTCGGGCACACCCACCAGCACCACGTCGGCACCCGCCACGCCCGCCAGTTCGAGATCGAGTGCCTGGAGGCCGATGGTGCCAAGGTGCGCAGGGTCGTTCCACTCGAACAAACCCTTCGCTGCGAACGTGTTGAGCATGCCGACACGCATCTCGACGGCGATGGTTCGCAGGGTCGGCACCCACCCGGCGGCGATCGCGTCGCCACCAACGAGCACCACCGGGTTCATGGTTCGCCGATCACCAGCGTGGGCACCTCGGTGAGTGTCCACTGCAGCGCCGAGGGGTCGAGGAAGCGGGCAATGTCGGCCTGCATCTCGGGGAAGTCGGGCTCGGCGGTATGGCGCCAGAACGCCTCGACCGACTCGAACTCCTGAATGGTGACGCCGTCCCACTCGGGTTCGGGCACGCCGCTGCCGGCGGGCGGCCAGGCACTCGGGTGCTGCTCGTAGCGGGCCACGTAGCGCGCCGCCGTGCTGTTGCGAATGAGCGGGCCGTGCACCTCCAGCCAGTGCCGGAGGAACTCGTCGTGCGTGGTGCCGGGCTTCCGCTTCAACAGCGTGATGAGGCGAATCATGGGCGCAGTCTCACAGACCGGGTCACAGCCCGAGGAACGAGCCGCCGTCGCACACGACGGTCTGGCCGGTGACGAACGAGGAATCGTCGCTTGCGAGGAACAGCGCCACCGATCCGATGTCGGACGTGATGTCACCCATACGACCGAGCGGCGTGCGCGCCTCCATCGCTCCGCGCAGCGCCGGGTTGCGGTCGAACATGCGCAGCAGCGACGGACTGCCCGCCACCGGCGCGATGCAGTTGACGGTGATGCCGTGCGGGCCCCACTCGCGGGCGAGGCTCTTGGCCATGCCGCGTTGGGCTGCCTTCACGGCGGCATACAGCGGCAGGTTCGCGCTGCCCTCGATGCCAGCCGGCGACGTGATCATGACGAGGCGACCGAGGTTGCCGGCGGCGGCGAGGTGCGGGAACGCAGCCTGCGCGCAGAACATCGAGCCCCACGCACCGGTACGCGACATCATGTGCCAGTGCTGCTGCAGGTCGGTCTGCTCCACACGGTTGGCAGCCGCGCCACCGAAGGCGTTGTGCACCATCACGTGCAACGCACCGAAGCGTTCGACCGTGGCGGTCACGCACGCCTCGACGCTGTTCCTGCTCGCCACGTCGGTCACGATGCAAACGGCCGAGCCACCCTGCTGCCGAATCGACTCGGCCACCGGTTCGCCCGTGTCGGCACGGCGCGCCGCCACTACCACGTGCGCGCCCTCAGCGACGAGGCGACGTGCGATGCCCTCGCCCACGCCCTGCCCGGCGCCGGTGACGATG
>JBJTXX010000083.1:0-9983 GCA_046082485.1 Actinomycetota bacterium | reverse complement strand
GTCGGGCTCGTTGCGGTAGCGGTCGGCGTTGACGACCTGCACGACGTTCAGCTGGACGAACAGTGTGGTCGACGCGGCAATCAGCGCGTCGCGGGGCGCCGAGCGCACACCCTTGCCGAAGCGGTCGACCACACGCCCCGCCAACACCAGTGGCCATGCCGTGGCCAGCGCCACCAGCGCCTTGCCCAGCGCGGCGAACCCGTAGCCCGCGGTGATGAACGGCCGGCGGCCGCGCCGGTCGCTCCACCGGCCACTCACGTAACGGCTGACGCCGGCGGTCGCATCGGCCAAACCCTCGATCACGCCCAGCACCACGGGCGGTGCCGCCAACACCCCGGTCAGCAGCACCGGCAGCAGTGGGTAGAGCAACTCGCTGGCGGCATCCTGCGTCAACGAGATCAGGGTCAACAGCATCAGGTTGCGGGTCAGCCACGGCCGCCGACCTCGTCCCGCTGTCTCGCTGGTCACGCCAGCGACCCTACTCAGCGACTCTACTCAGCGACTCCGGGCAGCGACTCCAGGCAGCGACTCCAGGCAGCGACTCAGCCAGCAGCCGCCCGACTACCGTTCGCCGACAGGGCAGCGGCAGGCCAGCATCACGGCAGCGGCAGACCAGCACAGGGGGACCCATGAACGACAACGCACGCCGACTCGGGCGAACGATGCAGGAGTCCGACCCGTGGTGGGACCCCGAGCCCACACCGCCGGCCGGCACGCCGAACGTGGTGCTGTGCGTGTTCGACGACGTCGGCTACAGCGACTTCGGCTGCTACGGCAGCGAGATCGCCACCCCCACCATCGACCGGCTCGCCGCGAGCGGGCTGCGCTACACGAACTTCCACACCACCTCGCTGTGCTCGCCCACACGCGCCTCGCTGCTGACGGGCCGGAACCACCACGCCGTCGGCATGGGCTCGCTGGCGAACTACGACCTCGGCTTCCCCGGCTATCGCGGGCGCATCACCAACGATGCCGCGCTGCTGCCCGAGGTGCTGCGGCCACTCGGCTGGAACTCGTTCGCCGTCGGCAAGTGGCACCTCACGCCCATGCACCACACGGGCCCGGCGGGCCCGTTCCACCAGTGGCCCACGCAGCGCGGCTTCGACCGGTTCTACGGGTTCATTGACGGTGCGATGAACCACTGGGAGCCCTTCCTCACCGAGGACAACCGGCACGTGCCGGCCCCCGAGCAGCACCACGAGCGCCACGAGCGCCCGCAGTACCACCTCACCACCGACCTCATGGACCACGCCATCCGCATGGTCAGCGACCAGCGCTCGGTGGCTCCCGAGCGGCCGTTCTTCATGTACCTCGCATTCGGGGCCGGGCACTCGCCCCACCACGTGCCGACGGAACTCATCGACGAGTACGTGCCAGTGTTCGAGAAGGGCTGGGACCGCACCCGGCTCGATCGCATCGCACGGCAGAAGGCCATGGGCATCGTTCCGGCCGACACCGAACTACCGCCGCGCAATCCGGGTGTGCCCGTCTGGGACGACCTGTCGGCGGATCAGCAGCGGCTGTTCGTGAGGTTTCAGGCTGCGTTCGCCGCCATGCTCACCCACACCGACCGCGAGATCGGCCGGCTCGTGCAACTGCTCGAGCACACGGGTGATCTCGACAACACGGTGTTCATCGTGATGAGCGACAACGGCGCCTCCCAGGAAGGCAGCCAGGCGGGCACCGTGCACCAGGGCCGCTACTTCGAACGGGCCCCGATGACCCTCGAGCAGTCGATCGGGCTGATCGACAAGATCGGCGAGACGCAGTGGTTCAACAACTACCCACTCGGCTGGGCGATGGCGGGGAACACGCCCTGCAAGTTCTACAAACAGAACACCCACGGGGGCGGCGTGCGCGACCCCTTCGTGCTGCACTGGCCGGCCCGGCTGGGTGCACCGGGCGAGGTGCGGCACCAGTTCCACCACGTCACCGACGTGACACCGACGCTGATGGAACTGGTGGGGGCCGAACTGCCCGACACGGTGAATGGCGTGCCGCAGATGCCCATCCACGGCACGTCGATGGCGTACACGCTGCACGACGCCGAAGCCCCGACCCGCAAGCAGGTGCAGCACTTCGAGATGCTCGGCCACCGCGGCATCGTCGCCGACGGGTGGAAGGCGGTCACGTTGCACGATCCGCGCACCACGCTCGACGACGACCGATGGGAGCTCTACCACCTCGACCGCGACTTCAGTGAGGCCCACGACGTGTCGGCCGAGCACCCCGAGGTGGTGGAGGCGCTGGTGGCGCGCTGGTGGGAGCAAGCGGAGAAGTATCAGGTGCTGCCGGTGGACCAGCGGGCCGGCGGCGGCCGCCGACCCCGCAGGCCGGTGCGCACCAGCTGGACGCTATGGCCCGGCCTCGAGCGGGTGCCCAGCGATGCGGCGCCACGGCTGCAGAACACCAGCCACACCATCACGTCGCACATCACGGTGCCCGAGGGTGGCTGCGAGGGGGCCCTGTACAGCGACGGAGACCGCTGGGGCGGCTACGCGATGTTCGTGCAGGACGGCCGGGCCTGTTTCCACTACCACTTCCCTCTCGAGCGACACGAGGTGCGCAGCCCGCGGACACTCGCACCCGGCGCGCACACGATCGGATGGCGGCTCACGGTGCACGACCGCATCGCCGGCACCGGCGAACTGTCAGTGGACGGCGAGGTGGTGGCCAGCATCGAGATCCCGCGCATCATCCGCGGCTGGATGCCGTTCAACGGCATGAGCGTGGGCGCCGACACGGTGGCCCCCGTCGGCACCACCTACCAGTCGCCGTTCCGATTCACCGGCACCCTGCACCGCGTCGAGGTCGAACTGCTCGGTGACGCGCCCGGGCCCGACGACCGCATCGAGCACCGCAGTGAGATGGGCAAGCAGTAGCCCGGACTGCTCACACCCGACGGCTCACACCCGACGGCTCAGCTACGGCGCGACTGGAACGACTCCACCGCCGGCCGCTTCCAGCCCACCACCAACGCCTGCGGGGGCCAGTGGTCGTCGCGGCTGTACGCCCACCACTCGAACGGGTTGAGGTAGTACGAGCAGCTCTCCACGACGGCCGACACCGGTTGCCGGCGGCCGCGCAGCAACCGCACCAGCCACACCAGCAACCCCGTCACCGCGCCCAGACCCGACCACAGGCCGTACAACGGCAGGTACAACGGGCCGAACCAACGGGCCTGCCACACGTGCACGGCCTCGTGGTCGTGGATCAGCCGTGCCCGGCGGGCGCGCTCCACATCGCCGGCACCGGCGATCACGTTGCCCACCGTCAGTGCGAAACCCGGCTTCAGGGTGAACCCGGCGCGGTACACGTGATGGCCGCGACCCTCGCTCATCTCCGCCACGTAACCCTTGCCGGCGAGGTGCGCCAACAGACCAACCGCCACCGGCAGCGTGGCCCACGTGCTGTCGAGCACGAACGCCACCCAGCCGCGCAGCGAATCCCACCGATAGATGCGTCGACGGCCCGACACCACGCCGTTGAGTCCACCGACCACGGCCATCACCACACCGAGCACAGGGTGCAGCCATGCACCCGTCACGAAACCCAGCAGGGCACCCCCGGCACCGACGACCACTGTCACGCGGCCGAACCTAGTGGGTGCCGCGTCTAGCGGGTGACCAGTGCGGCCAGTGCCGCGACGGCGACCACCAGGCCGATGGCGGCCATCGTGATGCTGCGACTGCGCGGGGCGCGCTCGAGGTCGTTCTCACCCCGGACGGTCGCCGGTGGCTTCACCAGGGCCATCACGTTGCCGGCGAACAGTGCGCCACCCAACGCCAGCAGCAGCCACACGATCAGGTCCTTGCCGAGGAACATGCCACCAGTGTGCCGCCACCCGGGCCGGATCACCGCACCGGTCATCGACGCAGCAGGGCGGCAGCGGGGGCGCCCGTGGGCAACTCGTCGTCGCGGACCGACCACACCGCGGCACCGGTCGACACCGCCGCCAGCACGGCCTCGTCGAGGTCCGGCACCCCGGTGGCCGAGCGCGCCACCAACAACTCGGCCACCGCCCCTTCCTCGGCGGCGGCACGGATGTCGGCGGGTTCCAGCACGGCCATCCCGGTGCCGGCCCGTTCGGCGACACGCACCGCGGCCGACCAGTCGATGCCCGACCCGCCACCTGACCCGCCACCCAACTCGCCACCCAACTCGCGCTCGGCATGCTGCAGCATCGCCTTCAGCGCCACCCTGTCGATATCGCGGTGCGCCGGGTCGATCGGGACGAAGAGCGTCGCCACCGGTGGCTCGTGCCAGGTCGACAGCTCACGCAACAACTCGTGGTCCGGGTGCTCGTGCATGGGCTCCACCCCACCACTGCCGGCCCGACGGCGCAGCCACCCAAAGCACCCGGTGTTCACGACGAACGGCGCTGGCACACCGGGGTGCGCAAGGGCACCATCGTCCCATGAGCAACCTCACGAGGAGACGAACCATGGACCTGATGAACGACTGGCTGATGATGCCGCGGATGTTCGACTGGGAGGACCCGCTGCGACGCATGGCCACCGACGCACTACGCGTGGAGGAGTTCGAGAAGGACGGCCAACTGGTCGTGCGGGCGGAGATGCCCGGCATCGACCCGCAGAAGGACGTCGAGATCACGATGACCGATCACACCCTGTGCATCAAGGCCGAGCGGCACCAGGAATCCACCCTGGAGGACAACGACACCTACCGCAGCGAGTTCCGCTACGGCTCGTTCGTGCGGTCGGTGGAACTGCCGTCCGGGGCCACCGAGCACGACGTGCAGGCCACCTACGACAAGGGCATCCTCGAGGTGCACGTGCCGATCGCCGTGTTGCACCCGGCCACGCGCATTCCCGTCAGCACACACTGAGCCAGCCCGACGCGCTGGAAAATCGGTGTGACGGGCGACGTGTTCATCGTGGGGGCACCGAGGTCGGGCACCACCTGGTTGCAGGCGGTGCTGTCGAATCACCCCTCGTTCGCCTCGCCGCCGGAGACCGAGGTGTTCCTCGCGCTCGGCGAACTCGAACGACAACACCGACTCGAGCACCGCAACACCGGCCTGACCTGGGCGATCACGGCGGCCGACCTCGACGACTGGTCGGCCGAACTGTGGCAGCGGGTGAGAGACGGCGTGCTGGCCGCGGCTCCGGGTGCCACCCGAGTGCTGGAGAAGAGCCCCGAGCACGCCCGGCACCTGCCCCTGATCCGCCGACTGGCGCCAGGCGCACGGTTCGTGCTGCTGGTGCGCAACCCGGTCGACGTGGTGCGGTCGACGGTCGAGGCAGGAAGGGGTTGGGGCCAGGAGTGGGCCTCCGACCGGGTGGAAGCCGCAGCGGGCCGGTACCGCAAAACGATGGACATGGCACTCGCCAGCGTCGGTGACGACACGCTGGTCGTGCGATACGAGGACCTGCTTGCCGGTGCGCAGCACTGGGCGCCGTTGCTCGAGTTCCTGTCCATCGAACCCGACTGGCCGCTGCCGCCCCTCGACCGCAGTCCGACGGAGTTGGCGCGTTTCGTGACCCCCGAGGGAATCGGGACCGAGCGGTGGCGTGCGATGGTCAACACCAAGCAGGGTTTCAGCTTCCACAACCGCGAGCAACGTGTCGAACTGACCGGGTGGGAGCGTCACTACGTGGCCGCCTACTGCTCGGAACTGATGGGGCGATTCGGCTACGAACCGACGGGCGCGCGACTGTCTCGGCTCGACAGGGGGCGCTACGCGGTGCGCGCCGTGCGCCACCACCTCGGACCACTGGTCCGCCGCGTCGCCCGCAGGGCCACGCGCGGCGTGTCCAGCGTGCCCGGATGAGCACGGCGGAGGGGCTGGTCGCGAGCGTGCTCGTACCGGTGCACAATGCCACCGACACGCTCGGCGACCAGTTGCAGGCCCTCGTCGACCAGCAAGGTGCCCCACCGTTCGAGGTGGTCGTGGCCCTGAACCGATGCACCGATGCCAGCGGCGACGTCGCGGAGTCCTTCGCCGACCGACTGCGGGTCATCGTGATCGAGGCCGACGAACGCGCGTCTGCGGCGCACGCCAGGAATGCCGCGGCCAGAGCCGCGAGGGGGCGACACCTGTTGTTCTGCGATGCCGACGACCGGGCAGCACCTCGCTGGGTGGCCGAGATGGTGGCGCCGCTCGAGGCCGGCCGGGCCGACGTGGTGGGCGGCCGGATCATCGTGGACCGAGCCGGGCTGCCGCGCTCGATCCACCATGCCCGCTATCGGCGATTCGACGGCCAGTGCCTGCACCGCGCCATGTCGGGTCTCTACTACTGCCTCAGCGCATCGGTGGCCTGCACACGTGCTGCCTTCGAGGCGGTTGGTGGGTTCGACGAGACCTTCCCCGGTGCAGGCGCCGAGGAGGTCGACCTCACCTCACGCATGCAGCGCGCGGGCTACCGCATCGGCGAGGCACCGGATGCGGAACTGCTGTACCGACCGCGAACCGACCTGCGCGGTGCACGTGCCCAACTCCGCTCCTACGCCAAGGGCAACATGCTGCTGGCCGCCAAGGAGGCCCGGCTGCTGCCGCGGCCGCCGGCCTGGCTGGTGGCAAAGCGCATCATCATCCGGCTGGGGTCGCAGGTGCTGAAGCAGCGCGAATGGAGGCCCCGGGCCCTGCTGCTGGCTGCCGACGACACCTACGCGCAGCATCGCGAGATCCGACGCCTGTGGGATGCCGGGTACCGGGCCCGAGAACGTGACCACGACTTCCCGGCACCCATCGGCACTCCCGTGGTGAGCGGGCTGGCGTTCTCCGTTTCCGCGGCCACCCACGAGTGGTACACCTACGAGGGCGTCGAGCAGCACACCATCGGCGTGATGGCCGGTCTGCTGCAGGGCGGGATGTTCATCGACGTCGGTGCCAACATCGGCGTGTTCAGCGTGGCGGCAGCCCTCTGTGGCGCCCCCGTGATGGCGTTCGAGCCGGGAGACGCTGCCCGTGCACTGCTGGCCAACAACCTGCGGCGGCACCATTGCAGCGCACTGGTCGAGGTGCGGCCAGAGGCCGTTGCCGAGGCATCGGGTTCGGCGGAGTTCTGGTCCCACGGCAAGGACGTGGTGAACGGGTTCACCCCAGCGCCGGCACAGTTCGGACCCGGACCCACCCTGCAGCGCACCATGGTGCCGGTCGTGAGCCTCGACGACGCGGTCGGCGATGCAGCGGGCCCGGTCGACGTGACCAGAATCGACGTGATCAAGATCGATGTGGAGGGACACGAGGCCAAGGTGCTCGACGGCGCAGCGCTCCTGTTGCAACGAAACCCCGACGTCTCGCTCATCGTGGAACTGAACCCCACCGCCCTGCGTGCCGCTGGCAGCAACACCGCCGAACTGATGCAGCGACTGCCACGCGATCGGTGGGACATCCACCTCATCGACGAGTGCAGCACACCGCACCTGCGGGCGTTCGACGCCGAAGTGCAGGCTTGGGTTGCCGCGGCCGGGGCTGGATGGTTCGGGAACCTGCTCGCCGTGCCGCGCGGTCGCCCCGTGCCCGCCTGACGGATCACATGCTGCGGGCCGCGTTGCCGAACTTGGTGTACTGGCCGCGGAACACCAGGCGCGCGGTGCCGATGGGGCCGGAGCGGTGCTTGGCGACGATCAACTCGGCTGCCGCCTTGTCGGGCGAGTCGCGGTTGTACACCTCGTCGCGGTAGAGGAACATCACGACGTCGGCATCCTGTTCCAGCGACCCGGATTCGCGCAGGTCGGCCAGCATCGGCCGCTTGTCGGCACGACTCTCGAGGCTGCGGCTCAACTGGCTGAGCGCCAGGATCGGCGTCTCGAGTTCGCGGGCAAGGATCTTCAACCCTCGACTGATCTCACTGACCTCCAGCTGACGGTTCTCGGAGTTCGATCCGCCGCTCATCAGTTGCAGGTAGTCGACCATCACGAGTCCGAGGCCACCGTGGCGGGCCTTCAGCCGACGGGCCTTGGCGCGGATCTCCATCACCGTGACCCGTGGGTTGTCGTCGAGGTACAGCGGCACGCTGTCGAGGCGGTTGATGGCCCTGCCGATCTTCGTCCAGTCCGCATCGACCAGCCGACCGGTGCGCATCTTCGTGGATTCCACCTCGGCCTCCGACGACAGGATGCGCTGGGTGAGCTCGTCGTGGCTCATCTCGAGCGAGAACACCAGCACCGGCCGGTTGGTGTTCTTGGCCACATGGGTGGCGATGCCGAGGCCGAGCGCCGTCTTGCCCATGGCGGGGCGTGCGCCCACGATGTTGAGCGTGCTGGGCTGCAGACCCGACAGCAGTTCGTCGAGGTCGTGCAGCCCCGTGGCGGTGCCGGTGATGCTGGCGCCTCGGTCATACGTCTCCTGCAGCCGGTCCATCACCGGCGAGATGAGGTCACCCAATGCCCGCGTGGAATCCACCACACGGTCCTCGGCGATCTCGAAGACCTTCGACTCGGCCTCGTCGAGCGCCTTGGTCACGTCGTCGGGCTCGAGATATGCCATCTCGGTGATCTCGCCGGCGACGCTGATCAACTTCCGCAGCAGCGCCGTGTCCTGGACGATCTTGGCGTAGCGCAGGGCGTTCGAGATCGCCGGCGTCGCGTTCTGCAGTTCGTTCAGAGCCTGTGCCCCGCCGACATCGTCGAGCAAACCCGCGCGGCGCAGTTCGTCGGCGACGGTGACCACATCGACCGGTTGGCCGTTGGTCATCAGCCCGCGGACGGCCTGATAGATGTGCTGGTGGGCCGGCTTGTAGAAGTGATCGACCTGCAGGCCCATCTCACCGACGTTGCCGACCACCTCGCGCGACAACAGCAGCGCGCCCAGCAGGCTCTCCTCGGCGTGCAGGTTGTGTGGTGGGACGCGACGGTCGGCCCGCCGTGTGGGCTGGTTGCTCATGGTCCGCCTACCTTGCCCGAGGGACCCTGTGGATCGCTAGAGGTGAATCCTTGGGGACGACGCTGTGGAAAACTTTGCCGACTCGATGTAGCGCTGCCGCACAAGGGCTGTGGACAACCCTGTGGGGAACAGGGACTTACTTGGCCACGACCTCGACGGTGACCGGGAACTCGACGTCGCTGTGCAACTTCACCGTGACGCTGTGCGTGCCCACCGACTTGATCGGGTCGACGTGCAACTTGCGGCGGTCGATGCTCACGTGGGTCTGGGCCTCGATGGCCTGGGCCACGTCGGCCGCAGTGACCGAACCGAACAGGCGACCCTCGGAGCCGGCCTTCACCGCGATGGTGATGGGGGTGGCGACCAGTTTGCCGGCGACGGCCTGGGCGCTCTCGCGGTCCTGGGCGTCACGCAGGTCGCGTGCCCGACGCATCGCAGTGGCCTGCGATACGGCACCGTCGGTGGCCACAATGGCGTGGCCCTTCGGCAGCAGGAAGTTGCGGGCATGGCCCTCCGCCACCTCGACGATGTCGCCGCGCTTGCCCAGGCCCTTGCGGTCGGAACGAAGAATGACCTTCATGGCTCAGGCCTCCACGGTCTCTGCGATGTCGGTGGTCTCGACGGTGTCGTCGACCTCGAGGGCCTCGACCTGCTGCACCTGCTCGCTCTCGCGCGGTGCGCGCTCGGAGTCGCGGCCGCCACGACCGGTGCGGGTCTGTGCCACACGCTTGGTGTACGGCATCAGCGCCATCTCACGGGCGTTCTTGATCGCGTTCGCGATCTCGCGCTGCTGCTGCACGTCGTTGCCCGTGACCCGACGGGTGCGGATCTTCGAGCGGTCGCTGACGAAGCGGTTCAGGAGGTTGACGTCCTTGTAGTCGACGTACTCCACCTTCTCCGAGACGAGGATGCTCGTCTTCTTCTTGATCCTTTTCGGGTTCGTCTCCTTGGGAGCCCGAACCTTGCTGTTCTTCTTGCTGGTCATGATTGAGGTCTTTCTTCCTATCTAAAGGATATTTAGGAAATATTTAACTTTCTGCTTTAATGTAGAATGGGACACATTTTTTGGATAGTGCGACTGTACTTCGACCGGCGTGTAACTTAATACCTATCCTAACCTTACCTAACCTAA
>JBJTXX010000082.1:0-1041 GCA_046082485.1 Actinomycetota bacterium | reverse complement strand
GCCGCAGCGAACCGCGCCGCGGCGGCGATCACCCGCCGTTGATGCCCTCCCAGCCCTTGGTGAGCTCACCGAAGGCTGCGAGTGCCCGCTCTGCAACAGCGCGTTCCCGCTCGATGAATGCGGCGAACAGGATGGCGACGACACCCACGGAGATCACGGTCAGCCACAGCGCCGGGCCGCTCCAGATGTCGGCAGCGGCGAGTGGCACGACGATGAGCAGCAGCACCGTGGCCACCACGGTGCCAGCGCCGAAGGCGAGCCGCCGTCGCACCCGGGTGACGGCACCCCACAACGCCAGCAGCACCCCGGCACCGATTGCCAACAGCGAGTACCACAACTCACCGCGTGCCACCTCGGAGACTGCGGCCGCCACCGTGGCGCTCATGCCGACGAACTCGAGCACCACGACGTCGGCCGAGGCCACCGGCCGGCCGCTTCGACGCCGCAGCCAGCGCAGCACACCCACCGTGGCGAGGAGGGCGACGCCGACGGGCACGGTGAACCAGTTCGGGTTCCCGCGGAGCGCGTCGCTGGCGTAGACGACCCAAGCGGCGCAGGCGAGCGCAGGGGACCCGAGGAGGAGCTCGACGCGCCCGGCAGTGACACCGACGATGACCAGTTCGGTCGCGATGGCGAGCAGGACGACGGCGAGCACGAAGCGCCCGGGCAGTGCGGCGATCGCGCCGGCCACGCCCAGTGCCTGCGAGGTGCCGACCACGACGTGGGCCGGTGTCACCCAGCGGCGGAGGCCCTCGAGGCGTGCGGCGCCCAGCGTGGCGAGTGCGGCTGCGAGCGCCACCGCCGTGGTTCCCACGGCGCCGGGTGTGGCCGTCGGTCGCCATGCCCACAGTGCGGGTGCCCAGGCCGCGGCCACCGTGGCTCCGGCGACGATGCGCATCCTCTGCCCGTGCAGTGGTGCGAGCTGACCGCTCGCGAGAGCGAGCACGATGAGAGCGGTGGTCGCGCAGAGCCCGCCCGGCACGTGCCCGATCGTCGAGGCGGGCATCCAGACCATTGCGGCAACGCTGAGCGCTGCGGTCG
>JBJTXX010000081.1:0-10259 GCA_046082485.1 Actinomycetota bacterium | reverse complement strand
GGCAGGCGTACGCGCTCGGCCGCGGCGGCGAGCCGCACGAGATCGTCGGGGCTGCGCTGTACCTCGCGAGTTCGGCCAGCAGTTACACCACCGGCGCGTTGATCAACGTCGACGGCCTGCCGCGCTGATCAGTTCCAGCGCCTGCTCGAACAGCGCGACGGTGTGCGCATGCAGCAGGTCGCCGGTCTCCTTCGGCGCAAGTCCGGCGAACGCGCGGGCGTGCGTGCCCTCCAGGATCAGGCCGAGTCGATAACAGGCCAGCACGCGGAACCAGGCGATGTCGTCGACCGCACGAGGGCCCGCTGTTGCGTAACGCTGGATCACGTCGTCGACACTCGGCAGCCCGGCCGCGTCGACCGAGACCGCCGAACCCTCGTGCGGCCAGGTGGCCAACAGGTGCCCGAGGTCCAGCAGAGGGTCTCCCACGGTGACCAGTTCCCAGTCGACGATGGCTGCCAACGCCGGCCGGTCGTGCTGCATCAGCACGTTGCCGAAGTGGAAGTCACCGTGCATCAAGCCGGCGACGACAGTTCCGGGGCGGTTGGCGTCGAGCCACCGGCCCACCTCGTCGACGCCGGGGATGTGCGGCCCCGGATAGCCCTGGAGTTCCGAGTACGAATCGAGTTGTCGCCGCCACCGGCCCACCTGCCGCTCGGCCCAGCCGTCGAACCGACCCAGGTCGGCGAGGCCCACTGCAGCGTGGTCGACAGTTGCGAGCGCGGCGATGCCGTCGGCCATCGACAGGCCCATCTCGCGGTGCCAGCCGTCGGCCGAGTACGCGGCGGGCAGGCCCAGCGTGGGGTTGAAGCCCTCGATCGGCTGCATGAGGTAGAACGCCGCGCCGAGCACCTCCGGGTCCGCCTCGGCGGCGATCAAGGCAGGATGCGGCACGCCCGAACCCTCGAGCGCTGCCAGCACGCGCGCCTCGCGCCGCATCGTCTCGTCACTGTTCGCCCGCTTGTGCAACGGCGGCCGTCGCAGCACGTAGCGGCGGCCCGAGCGCTCGAACCGCAGCAACACGTTCTGGGTGCCACCCGTGATCGACTCGACCCCCAGCAGCGGCCCTTCCCCGAGTCCGCGGGAGTCCATCCAGCGCTGCAGTGCGTCGAGGTTCATCCGGCGCTGCGCACCCCGGCGCCACCATCGATCACGTAGGTCTCGCCGGTGATCCACGAAGCGGCGTCACTGGCGAGGAACGTTGCGAGGTTGGCGATGTCCTGAGGGTCGCCCAGACGCTGCAGCGGCAACTGCGCGGCCAGGCGCTCGCCGAAGTTCTCGACGAGATAGGCAGCGAAGTCGGTGGTCACCAGTCCAGGGGCGATGCCCACCACCCGTGAGGGGCCGAGTTCGTTGGCCAGCTGCCGGGTGAGGTGGATGAGCGCCGCCTTCGTGAGGTTGTAGGTGCCCAGCCCGGCCTCGCTGCGCAGACCCCCCACCGAGGCGATGTTCACGATCACGCCCGGGCGGTGCTGCAGGGCGGCCTCCCATGCGGCCTGGCACCAGAACACCGGGCCGCGCAGGTTCACCTGGAACGTCTTGTCGAACCGGGCCTCGTCGACCTTCATCGTGGGTCCGTAGTAGGGGTTCGTGGCGGCGTTGTTGACAAGGATGTCGAGCCCGCCGAAACGCTCGATCGTGGCGGCCACGCAGTCACGTGCCACCTGCGGGTCGCCCGCGTTTCCGGCGAACACCGCCGTCTCGCCCGCCATCTCGTCGGCCGAAGCCTGCAGCGCGTCGATCTTCCGCGATGTGAGCATGACCTTCGCGCCCGCCGCCGACATGGTGGCGGCAATGGCCCTGCCGATGCCGCGTGATGCGCCGGTGACCAGCGCGACCTTGCCCTCCAACGTGATCTGCATGCCGACAACGTAGCGGCGCGCTCCGGTCTGCTTGAATGCCGTCATGTCAGCAAGTACCGATGTCGACGTCGTCGTCGTGGGGGCCGGGTTCAGCGGCCTCTACCTGCTTCACGAACTGCGCCGCAGCGGCTTCAGTTCACGGGTGCTCGAATCCGCCGACGACGTCGGCGGCACCTGGTACTGGAACCGCTACCCGGGCGCCCGCTGCGACATCCCCACGACCGACTACACGTACTCCTGGGACCCGGACCTGGAGCACGAGTGGACCTGGGGCGAGAAGTACGCCACGCAGCCCGAGATCCTGCGCTACGCCCAGTTCGTCGCCGACAAGCACGGCCTGTACCCCGGCATCACGTTCGAGACCAAGGTCGTGTCGGCCGAGTGGGACGACGATGGCAAGCGCTGGACGGTGACCACTGCCCCCACCGGCCCCGGCGGCTCGGCCGAGACCATCACCTGTCGGCACTACGTGATGGCGACGGGCTGCCTGTCGCTGCCGAAGACACCCGACGTGCCCGGGGCTCAGCGGTTCGCCGGGCCCACCTACGTCACCGGCCTCTGGCCCCACGAGGGCGTCGACTTCAGCGGCAAGCGGGTGGCCGTCATCGGCACCGGTTCCTCCGGCATCCAGAGCATTCCGCTGATCGCAGCGCAGGCTGCGCAGATGACGGTGTTCCAGCGCACACCCAACTTCTCCGTGCCCGCGCACAACGGCCCCGTCGACGAGGAGACGAAGGCCCGCCTCGAGGCCGACCGCGTCGCCTACCGGCACGAGGCGAAGTACTCGCGGGGCGGCGTGCCCAAGGCCAGTCACGAGTTCATGGCGCTCACCAGCGACGAGGCCTTCCGCCGTGAGCGGTTCGAACTGGCCTGGAGCAAGGGCGAACTGTTCGAGATCCTCGGCATCTTCGCCGATCAGGGCGTGGTGCCCGAGGCCAACCAGATCGTCGCCGAGATGATCCGCGAGAAGATCCGTGGCATCGTGCACGACCCCGCGACGGCGGAACTGCTGTCGCCGAAGGACCACTACTTCGGCACCAAGCGGCCCTGCCTCGACACCAACTACTTCGCCACCTACAACCTGCCCCACGTGCGCCTGGTCGACCTGCGCAGCACACCCATCCGCACCGTCACCGAGACGGGCATCGAGTTCGGTGACGAGTCGGTCGAGTTCGACGCCATCGTCTATGCCACCGGCTTCGACGCGATGACAGGCGCGATCGTGGCGGTCGACATCACCGGCCGCGACGGGGTGACGCTGAAGGAGAAGTGGGCGGGCGGGCCGATGCAGTACCTCGGCCTGATGAGCACCGACTTCCCGAACTTCTTCATGATCACCGGCCCCGGCAGCCCATCTGTGCTGTCGAACATGATGGTCAGCATCGAGCAGCACGTCGACTGGATCCGCGACACGCTCGTGCACCTGCGCAAGCACGGCTACGACACCATCGAACCCACCCACACCGCGGAGGACGGCTGGGTGCAGCACGGCAACGACTGCGCCGACATCACGCTGCACCCCACGGCGAACTCGTGGTACATCGGTGCCAACGTGCCGGGCAAGCCCCGTGTCTTCCTGCCCTACATCGGCGGTGTCGACGGCTATCGCCTCGCCTGCGAGGACGTCGTCTCGAACGGTTACCTCGGCTTCCTGATGCAGGGCCCGTCGGGGTCGCAGTGCAACGACGGCGTGGTGCGCCGCCTGCAACCCGACGTGAAGATGGTGCTCGACATGATGGCCGAGATGCAGTTGCCGTCGATGGACTCGATGTCAGCAGCGGATGCCCGCATGTTCTCGCAGGCGAGTGGTGCGATGCGCCCGCCGGGACCCGAGGTGGGCGAGGTGGTCGACGGCACCATGGTGGGTGGTCTCGAGTACCGCATGTTCAGGCCCGCCACCCCCGGCCCGCACCCCGTCACCGTCTACTTCCACGGCGGCGGTTGGGTGATCGGCAACCACGTCAGCGACGAGCCGTTCTGCCGCGACCTGTGCGTGCAGTCGAACTCGATCATCCTGTCGGTCAACTATCGCCACGCCCCGGAGGATCGCTTCCCCGCCGCGGCGCTCGACGGTATCGCCGCGGTGCGGTGGGTGGCCGAGCACCGTGACGAACTCGGTGGCATTGCCGGCCAGTTGGCCGTGGCGGGCTGGAGCGCCGGGGCCAATGTCGCCGCGGTCGCCGCCCAGATGGCACGCGACGAGGGCGGCCCGGTGATCAGCGGGCAACTGCTGCTGACCCCGGTGACCGACTGCGACTTCTCGAGGCCCAGTTACACCGAGAACGGCGAGGGTTTCATGCTCACCCGGGCGCTGATGGGCTGGTTCTGGAACCACTACTGCGACCCGGCGGACCGCACCGACCCGAAGGCGTCCCCGCTGCGTCATCCGAACCTTGCAGGTCTGCCGCCGGCGATGATCGTGACCTGCGAGTTCGACCCGCTGCGCGACGAGGGCAACGCCTACGCCGCCGCCCTGGCAGCGGCCGGGGTGCCGGTGCAGCACGTGCAGGCACGGGGCCACATCCACACGTCGTTGACGATGGTGGGCATGATCCTCTCGAGCCCGTCGTACCGCACGCAGATGGCCGAGGCGCTTGCGGGGTTCTTCAGCCCCGCACGATGACGGGCCGCTCGAAGGGCACCCCGTCCATCGAGCCCGACAACCGCCACTCCCCCACGGCCAGCGGCAACGTTGGCACCAGCATGACCGCCGCCATGCGCCGCATGTAGGACGCACCCACCGACACGGCCTCGGGGTCGCCGGTCGTCATCTCCCCCGCGGTGTAGGTGCACAGCGGCACCACCTGCGAGTCGGGGCCGACGAGGCGCAGGTTCGCCAGCACCGGAGGCACACCGGTCGACGGGTGAGCCATCCAGATCGGCGGGCCCGACTGCTGCACGGGGGCGCACGACGGGGCACAGCCGCGCAGCAACAGCGTCAACGAGAGGGCGATCACCGATGAGCGCAGCATGTGCATCACGTTCCGCCGGTCGGGCACCCGGCGCACCTGCCGTCCGCACCCGATCACGTCTACGCTCGGCCACCGATGACGGACGTGCGGACCATCGACATCGGGCCCCTCTTCGGCGCCGACGGTGACGGCTGGCGGCGCGTCGACGATGCGGTCGGCGATGCCATCGAGGAACACGGCGGTTTCGTGGTGGGCGGGTTCCCCGGGCAGGAGCGTGTCGACCTCCTCGCCGACACGTTGCTGGCGTTCTACGACCTGCCGGAATCGGCGAGACGCAGCGTCGCCTCGGTGATCACCGACCCGGCCGGGCCTGCCGTCTACCGGGGATGGAAATCGTTCCTGCAGCCAGAGGCCTGGGCGTACAACCAGATGTTCGACATCGGCCCGCGACGTCCGAACCCGGCCCCGGCGGTGGAGGGCATGCACCACTTCGCGGAGGCGAACTCGCTGCCCGCCGTCGAACCGTGCTCCGGCTGGTTCGCCGCCGTCGACGACTACTACGACCTGATGCTCGACGTGGGCACTCGGGTGATGCTGTCGGCCGCACGATGGGCGGGCTTCGACGACGGGCTCGTCGCCGCCGGTTTCTGCGAGGGCAACTCCACGCTGCGCCTGCTGGATTACCCGCCAAAGCCTGCAGAGCTCAACATCCAGAGCGAGGGTCTGCACGGCCGCCCACCGCTCGCCGCATCGAAGCACACCGACGTGGCCGGGGTGTCGCTGCTGTGGCAGCGCAGGCCCGGCCTGCAGGCCCAGTCACGCGACAGGGTGTGGCACGACGTGCCGATGGCGCCGAACACCGTGTCCGTGCACCTCGGAACGGTGCTGCAGTTGATGACCGACGGCCGTGTGCCCGCCACGCCGCACCGGGTGCTCGACCACGGCGACCACCGCCAGTCCGTGGCGTTCTTCGTCGAGCCCGGTCTGGGCACCCGGTTGGCGCCGGTGCTGGCCGGCGACATCGCCGACCCGACCGGGCCCGGAACCTACGGTTGGCACCTGCAGGAGCGGTTCAGCCAGATGGAGGGCTACCGCGAGATCATCCCTGCACCGGGATGATGGTGCCCATGTTCATGATGCCGTTGGGGTCGAACGCCTTCTTCAGCGCCTCCAGCATCGGGTAGCTCGAGCCGTATTCGTTCTTCACCCAGCGCGCCCTTGCCTTGCCGATGCCGTGGTGGTGCACGATCGAGCCGCCGTGTCGCAGGGTTTCCTCCACGATGATCCTGATGATCGGGAAGTAGTACTTGTCGTTCTCCTCCTCCGGCTCGCAGTCGATGAGGTCGTAGAAGTAGTTGAAGTACATGTTCGTGCCGTTGATGTAGCTGTGCGACGAGTGGCCGCCCAGCAGGGTGATGCCATTGATCTCCGCACGGATGCGAGGGATGACGGCGTCGTAGATCTTGCCGATGCTGCTCCAGTCGGCACTGATCTCGGTGGTGCGGTTCACGTTGCGGGTCGTGAAGATGCGGTTGTCCTCGCGGGTCACCTTGTCGGGACCCCACACGAGGTCGTTGAACCACTCCTCGATCAGTGTCGGGTCCACCGGCTTGCACTCGGCGTACTTCGCCACGATCTCGTGGATGCCCGCCTCGGTGGCGGCGGTGATGCCGGCGTTGCCCTCCGCCATGAACAGCAGGATGCACTCGTCTGGCCGGGCGAAGTGCGAGAAGTGCAGTTGGCCGTCCTCGTAGTCGTAGAGGCGGGCGACGGACGGCTTGAAGCCGGCCACCATCACCTCGCGCAGCGCCTCGAAACCGGTCGACATGTTCGTGAGCGTCCAGCCCATGAACCGGTGGTTCTCGGGCGTGTAGGGGAACAACTTCACCGTCACCTCGGTGATGTAGCAGAGGGCACCCTCGTTGCCGATCACGATGTGGCGGATGTCGGGGCCAGCGGCGCGACGCGGCACGTTCTTGATGCGACTCACCTGACCGCCCGGGAACACCACCTCGCAGCCGACCACCATGTCCTCGATGCCGCCGTAGAGCGTGGAGAACTGGCCGATGCTGCGGGTCGCCACCAGCCCGCCCATGCTGGCGATCGGCTTCGACTGCGGCGAGTGACCGGTGGTGAGGCCGTGTTCGCGCACTGCATCCTCCAGGGTCTGCAGCGGCACACCGCAGCCCACCGTGGCCTGCATGTTGTAGGGGTCGATGCTGATGATGCGGTTGATCATCGATCCGTCGACCACGATCGACTGGGGTGTGCCGCTCTCGAGGCCGCCCTCGGTGGCCGTGCCGCCGGTGCGGGCCACCACGTTCACGCCGTGCTCGTCGGCGAACTTCAGCACTGCCGCGACCTCGTCGGTGGAGGCCACGTGCACCACCGCCAACGGCAGCTGCATGGTGTGCACCCCGAAGATGTTCTGCAGCTTGCGGAAGTTGTCGACGCTGGACCGGCGCAGTTCGGCCTCGTCGGTCACCACCCGGTCGGCGGGCAGCATCTGCTGGAGGTGCTCGACAACGGCGCTGTTGCTGAGGGTCATGACGGTTCCTTTGCTCAGTGGAAGATCGGGTAGGCGCGCTCGTACACGGGGTCGGTGGCCTCGCGCAGGTGCTGGTAGACGGTGTCGTTCATTCGGGCGTAGGTGTCGGTGTTGCCAGCGTCGGGTGTGAACGACTGTCGGGCGGGGGCCATCGCAGCAACCGCTGCCTCGATGCTGCTGTGCATGCCCACGGCAGCAGCCGCGCACATCGCCGCACCAAGACTGGCGCCGCCGGCATCGAGGCAGCGCGACGCCGGAATGCCGAACACGTCGGCGAACACCTGCATGAACAGCGGACTGCCGGCCCCACCACCCGACACCACGATCTCCGTGAGGTCGATGCCGAGCTCCCCGGTCATGGCGCTCACGTGGTGGTGCATCGTCAGGGCGATGGCCTCCATGATCGAGCGGTAGACGTGGCCGCGGGTGTGGCGGGCGTCGAAGCCCAGCATCGAGCCCTTGCGGAACGGCTTGTCGGTCGGGGCGAGGAAGTCGAGCACCGACATCAGCCCGTCGCTTCCTGCCGGCACGAGCGCCGCCTCGCGCTCGAGGTAGTGCTCTCGCGACATGCCCTCTGCGGCAGCGGCCGCGGCGAACTCCGGTCCGAGCAGGTCGAGGAACCACGTGAGCGTCCACATGCCGCGGCGCACCCCACCGCTCTCGTAGAGATAGCGGTGCGGGATGCTGGCGAAGTTGGTCCAGAAGTTGCGCGGGTCGCGATGGTTCTCGTGACCGTGCACCATCGCCGCGATGTAGGTGCCCAACGACACCAGCGCCGTCGTCTCGCCGATGGTGCCCGCGCCGAGCATCTCGACTGCCTTGTCGTTCGCCGTAGCCACCACCGGCACCCCCGCCGGCAACCCGGTGGCTGCGGCGGCCTCGGCGGTGAGCGGGCCGATCACGTCGCCGGGCATCTGCAACCCGAGCAGCATCCCGCGATCGACGACGAACTGTTCGTAGAGCGCCGGGTCGTCGCTCCAACGCCACGTGTCGGTGTCGATGGGCCACTGCAGGAGGATGTTGTTCGCTGCGGTGTCGGCGAAACGGCCGGTCATGCGGTGCGCCAGATAGCCGGAGGTGGTGGTGGCCCAGCGCACCGACGGGTCGGTGGGGCGATACGGCTGGTAGGCCCGGTCGTCCATCCAGCTGATGACCGGTTCGGCAAGGCTGCCGTCGGCGTGCAGGAAGGTCTTGCAGCACCGGATCGGGCACAGGCCGACGCCGATGATCTCGGCGGGGTCGGGAACCTGCTGCATCGCCTGACGGCTCGCCGAGGCGATCGCGGTCCACAGGTCGTCGTCGGGGTGCACGGCCACGCCGTGTCGGGGGCGCTCCATGGGCCGCAGCAACTGCTGACCCCTCGCCACCACCCGTCCGGCGGCGTCGTGCACCACCACCTTGGCGCTCTGCGTACCGCAGTCGATCCCGACGACGTAGGGCATCAGCGCACCAGGTAGCCGCCGTCGACGGCCAGGATGTGGCCGTTCACGTAGTCGGAGGCCCGGCTGGCCAGGAACACCACGGTGCCCATCAGGTCGGCGGGGTCACCCCAGCGGTCGGCCGGGATGTGCTCCAGCACCCGCCGGTTCGACTCCGGGTTGCTGCGGGTGTTGGTGGTGATGGCCGTGGCGAAATAGCCTGGCGCCAGGCCGTTCACCTGCACGTTGTACATGGCCAGTTCGTCGGCATAGGCCTTCGTGAAGCCGGCAATGCCGTGCTTGGTGGCCGCGTAGGCCGACGACAGCCGCCCGCCGAGGAAGCTGAACATCGAGCAGATGTTGATGATCTTGCCGCTGCGCTGCGGGATGAAGTGCTTCGCCGCCTCGAAGCTCATCTCGAAGGCGGCCGTCAGGTTCACGGCCACGGTGGCATCCCACTTGTCGCGGCCGAACTCCAGCACCTCGCCCAGCGGGCAGATACCGGCGCTGTTCACGAGGATGTCGATCGAGCCGAGCCGGGCGACGCACTCCTCGACCACCCGCTGGGGCACCCCGGGGGCCGTGATGTCGGCCTTCATGAACTCGTAGCGCACACCCTCGGCCTCGATCATCGGGCCGGTGGTTCCGTCGTCGTCCATGATGCTGGGCACGAAGACGTTGGCACCGCCCTTGGCGAGCGCCAGGGCGAATGCCTGCCCGAGGCCCGTGTTGCCGCCGGTGACGATGGCGTTCCGGCCCTTCAGGCTGAAGAAGTCCATGGCGAACTCGGTGATGTGCATGGCGGGCGATGGTAGTGCGCGGCCGGGGCGGAACACGGAACGGTCGTACCGCCTATGCGAGACCATGGGTCCAAGTCCCATCAGGCCATGGGTCCCGAGACCTATTCTCTGAACGGATTCTCGCTTTTCGCGATCTCCGTCTGCACTGCGACGGCGACCCTGCGTTGCCTGCTCGAACGTCCTCGAAAGGCGCGACCGCCCCGACAATATGGCTCTTGTACAGGGCTTATCTACATCCGCGATTGACTCACCGACGACGCTTGCGAGCCATCGAGCGCTCGGATCACGTCGCTGGATCTGTAAGCGGGACGAAAGTCGTACTACTGAGGGTTCTTGCCGTTTCGCTCGGTTCTCACCACAATCAGTGTTGCTCGACCACTCCGCGAGCGCACCCGCCTGTTCACGAACGAGGACTGAGATGCGAACCACCCCCCACCGCAAGAGGACGATGATCAGCTCGCTGCTGGCAGCCGCGCTCGCCGTCGGAACCGCGGCGGTGAGCGTGTCACCGGCTCTTGCCGTCACGCCCACCACCCTCAACGCTCCGCCGGACGCTGGCCACAGCATCGACGTGTTCACCAGTCGCGACTTCGTGACCGGCCTCGGTTACGCAGACGGATCGCTGGTCGACGTCGAGGTGTGGCGCAATGGCGTTCTGGCCGGGTTCTCCAATGACATCGCTCCCGTCGATCTGGCCGGCACCGCCGGCTTCGACGGCCTGA
>JBJTXX010000080.1:0-632 GCA_046082485.1 Actinomycetota bacterium | reverse complement strand
ACCGAAGCGCCTCGCCTCGTACGACGCAGCCGCGATCACACCGCGTGGTCCGGTGCCACCCACCACCACCGGTTTGCCGACCAGTTCGGGCCGGCGTCGCAACTCGACGCTCACATAGAACGCGTCCATGTCGACGTGGAGGATCGTGCGCGCACCGGTCACTGCAGTCGCTCCACCGCCTCGGCCCTGCGCTGGGACCCGCGCAACAGGAAGCGGTAGGACTCCTGCACGGCGCTGCCCAGCCAGTCGCCGAGGGGGACGTGCACCCACGGCGGACTCGTCGCCAGCAGTCCCGGCGCATCACCGGCGGCCACGTAGCGAGCGTCCTCCACGATGCCGTCGGTGTCGTCGGTGGCGATCTCACCCGTCACCGACTACGCCTCCCACGCCTCCACCCGCAACAGCCACCCCATGTCAGGGGCTTCGACCGTCACCGTGTAGGAGCGTTGCGCCCACGATGCCACCACCAGTCCGGTTTCCTCCAGCAACTCGCGGGCGAGCCCTTCCAGCACGGTCTCGCCGGGGTCGATGACGCCCCCGGGTGGCGTCCACTCCAGCGTCTGGTCGCGTCGCCGGTTGCCCACCCGCAACAGACCGTCCCCCTGGGGGATCAGCGCGCCGCCGACCGTCCA
>JBJTXX010000079.1:0-1126 GCA_046082485.1 Actinomycetota bacterium | reverse complement strand
GAACTGCGGCCTGCCGACACCCGTCATCATCCGGGTGGTGCACATCGCGCCGGGGCCGACACCGACCTTGATGATGTCGGCACCTGCCTCGATGAGGTCGCGGGTGCCTTCCGCGGTCACCACGTTGCCGGCAACGATCGGCACGTCGGGAGCGACCGCACGGACCTCCTCGATCGCCCGCAGGGTGCGCTGCTGGTGGCCGTGGGCGGTATCGATCACGAGCACGTCTGCCCCGAACGAGAGCAATGCCTTCGCCTTGGTGGCGGGATCACCGTTGATGCCGACGGCAGCGGCGATCAGCAGTCGTCCGTCGCGATCGACCGCGGGTCGGTAGATCGTGCTGCGCAGAGCTGCCTTGCGGGTGACGCAACCGATCAGGCGGCCGTCACCGTCGACCACCGGCGCCACCTGCAGTCGGCGGTCGCTCAGACGGTCGTAGATGTCGGCGGGCGACGCGCCGTCCTCCACGGTGAACAGTTCGCGGCTCATCACGTTCTTCAACTGCGTGAAGCGGTCGAAACCGGCGGAGTCGTGCTCGGTGAAGATGCCCTCGGGGCGTCCGTCGTCGTCGATCACGATGACGGCGCCATGGGCCCGCTTGTGGATGAGGCCGAGCGCATCGCCGACGGTATGGCTCGCCGACAGGGTGATCGGGGTGTCGTACACGAGGTGACGGCTCTTGACGTACTGGATCACCGTTTCGGTGACGTCGAGCGGGATGTCCTGGGGCAGCACCGTCAGTCCGCCGCGACGAGCGACGGTCTCGGCCATGCGGCGGCCGGCGACCGCGGTCATGTTCGACACCACCACGGGAATGGTCGTTCCGAGGCGATCGGGGGTCGTGAGGTCGACATCGAAGCGCGACGGAACGTCGGACAGGCTGGGCACCATGAAGACATCGCTGTAGGTGAGGTCGTACGGGGGCGTACTGCCGAGGAAGCGCATGGGTGTGTTCCAGTCGACGGGCGGAGGCCGGAAAGCGGCCGACCAAGGCTACCGTGTCTCCGTGGCTTCTCCTGTCGTACTCGTGCACGGGTGGGGTGGCTCGTTCGCCAGCACCTGGCAACGCAGCGGCTTCACCGACCTGCTCGCCGACGCCGGACGCGAGGTCGTCGGGCTCGACCTG
>JBJTXX010000078.1:0-1424 GCA_046082485.1 Actinomycetota bacterium | reverse complement strand
CCAGCTTGTCGGAGTCGTCCTTGGTCTTGGGCTCGATGGCCACGTGGATCACGGGCTCGGGGAAGATCACCCTCGAGCCGAACCCGGGCAAGGGCTACGAGTTCGTCGACAAGATCACCGGCGGCCGCATCCCCCGTGAGTACATCGCCCCGACCAACGCCGGCATCCAGAGCGCCCTCGACTCGGGCGTGCTGGCGGGCTACCCCACGGTGGACGTGAAGGCCACCCTGGTCGACGGCCAGTACCACGACGTCGACTCGTCGGAAATGGCGTTCAAGATCGCCGGTCAGATGGCGTTCAAGAAGGCCGCCGAGCTGGCCAAGCCGGTCCTGCTCGAGCCGATCATGGGTGTCGAGGTCGTGACCCCCGAGGAGTACATGGGCGACGTCATGGGCGACCTGTCCAGCCGTCGTGGCCGCATCGAGGGCATGGAGGCCCGTGGCAACACCCAGGTGGTGCGTGCCCAGGTGCCGTTGAGCGAGATGTTCGGCTACTCGACCGACCTGCGCAGCCGCACCCAGGGCCGCGCTACGTACACCATGCAGTTCGCGCAGTACATGGAAGTGCCGCCGAACATCGCGAGCGACATCATCAAGCGCGTCCGCGGCGAGTGAACCGATCGGTCGAGGGGGCGTCGCCTGTGGGCGGCGCCCCCTTCGCCGTTTCCGGGGCCGGTGGCGCTGCGCGCCGAGTCAGTAATCGACTCGCTTGAGGAACCCGCCGTCGACGGTGAGGTTCACGCCGTTCACGTGGCGCGCCCTCGCGCTGGCGAGGAACAGCACGGCGTCGGCCACGTCGGTCGGAGTGCCGAGGTCGCCAGCGGGATGGGCCTTCTGGGTGGCCTCGAAGAACGGCGGCATGCCCTGCTTGATGAAGTCCCAGTCGCCTCCCTCGACCATGATCGGCCCGGGCGACACGACGTTGCAGCGGATGCCCTTCGGGCCGAGCACCTGCGCCTGGCCGAGGGTCCAGTTGGTGACCGCTGCCTTCAGGGCGCTGTAGCTGTTGGCCCCCATCGCGAAGTGCTCGGACGTCGCGGTCGTCCCGACGCTGATCAGCGAGCCGCCCCCGTCGGCGAGGAACGACGTGGCGGCATCGGCGCCGTGCACCAGTGCCATCAGGTCGATGTCGAAGTTCTTCCGCCATCCGTCGATGTTGCGGGCCGGCTTGCCCGAGGTGTTGTGCACGTACACGTCGATGCCGCCGAGTTGTTCGGCGCTGCTGGCCACCCACGCCCGCAGCGCCTCGGTGTCGGCCACGTCGACGGCGCCACCCACCGCGTTGCCGCCACCGGCCGAGAGTTCGGCGACGGCGGCCTGCACCGCGTCGGCGTGGCGTGCACAGATGGCGACCGCGGCGCCCTCGGCCACGAACGCCTCGGCGATGGATGGCCTGGGTGCTGCCCGCTCCAGCTGGTGAACAGC
>JBJTXX010000077.1:0-6233 GCA_046082485.1 Actinomycetota bacterium | reverse complement strand
GCGAGTGGGTACTCGCACCCTGGGGGCGAGTACCCACTCGGTTGGTGGTGTGGCACTCGGTTGGTGGTGTGGCACTCGGTCGGTCGGGTGGCACTCGAACGGTCGGCAGGCACTCGGACGGTGGGGGTGGGTCAGCGGTAGGGGCCGGGCTGGCGAAGGAAGCGGCGGTGCCAGCGGCGAGGGGTGAACAGCACGGCGCGGGGTTCGTCCTCGAACATCCACCGCACGAAGTTGCGGCGGGTCCACGCCGTCAGCCCCACCACGCGTACGGCACCGCGTGCCAGCAGCGGTCGGGCGAGCCAGCGGTTCAGCACCTTCGACATCCGGTGGTCGGCGAACAGGTGCTGGCGCACGTGGCGCTCGTAGTGCCGCCGCACGGCGGGCGCCTCGCCCGTCGACAGCACGGCCTCGGCGGCGAGGCGCCCGGTCAGCACGGCTTGACCGATTCCCTCGCCCGTCATGACGTCGGTGGCCCGGGCGGCATCGCCCACGAACAGCACCCGACCTGAGGCGAGCACCGCACGGTCGATGCCGGCGGGGATGGGCCAGGCCGTGTGGCGGTCCTCCATCTCCACGTCGGGGCCCAACGCTGCACGAATGTGCGGTCGGTTGATGAGGCCGGCCCACATCGCCTTCATGTCGGCACCGGAGATCGTGTCGTCGCGCACCACACCGAAACCGATGTTGGCGCGGCCGCCCGGCAGCGGGAAGCTCCATGCATAGCCGGGCAGGAAATCGGGTTCGAACCACACATACAGCCGCTCGGTCGCCGGACCAGTGACGTTGCGGGCGTACTGCCGGAATGCATGCCACTCACCGAGGTAACCGGCCTCCGCGAGGCCCAGCATCTTCCTGGTGGGTGACCACATGCCGTCGGCGGCCACCAGCCACGAGGCTCGCACGGTGCCGAGACCGTCGACTTCGGCCATGACCCCATCGGCCGACTGCGTCACCGACTGCAGTCCGTGGCCCTCGTGCACGTCGGCGCCGGCCGAACGTGCCAGTCGCACCAGCGCATCGTCGAGTTCTCGGCGCGGGGTGGTGGCGGCGAACACGCCGTCGGCCGGCATCGTCAGGCACACCTCGCGGCCCGACGGTGAACGCAGCCATGCCGCGGACACGTCCTGCCAGTTGGGCACGTGTTCGGGCCGTAGCCCCAGCGGCTCGAGCTCGCGCAGTGCCAGGGTGGTGAGGCCGTCGCCGCAGCACTTGTCGCGTGGGAACACGGCCTTGTCGACCACGGTGACCCTGCGGCCGCCGCGGGCGAGCACGATCGCCGCCGCGGCCCCGGCAGGGCCGGCCCCCACCACGAGCACGTCTGTGTCGATGGTGGGCGGGTCGGTGGGCACGGGGCCTCAGGCTACGGGCGGTGGCCACCGCGGGCGTCACCCTGGCGGGGCGTGTGACACCTGTGGCACTGCACGGCCCCGTGGTCAGGGAGTGACCACACCCAACCGGACCGCCGGCATGGTCAAGTCACTCCACGCTGCGCGTTGGGCCTGCACGGCGCCGGCCAACCCGGCGACACGGGGGCTGAACGTGTTGCCGGGACAACCGGTGTACGACATGTCGCGATGCGGGGCGATCGTGGTGCTGGTGACCAACGTGCCGCGCTTCCACGTCTGCGAGCCGCGTGACACGAACGTGGCGGTGGCGCCTGGCGAGGTGTCGATACCGTGGCGGATGCCCAGCCACGCCAGCACCTTCACCAGCGAGTCGATGGCGGCCGGGGAGGGCTGCACCGAGGTGAAGTCGCCAGCAGGTAGACCGGCTGGGCCCAGCCCTGGCTGCCCCCGGTGGCGCTGGCCATCACCGGCCCGGCCAGCGCGCCGGCGCGCCCCTCCCAGACGTCGCCGTCACGCCCGACGAAGAACTGGTACGCCACGTCGGGCCAGCCCTTGGTGGGGTCGTTGCTCGTGTGCCATCGATACGCAAGGCGGATCACGTCGCGGGCGCTGCGGTAGTTGTTCGGTGATGCAGTGTGGTGCACCAACAGGAACCGGGGGTCCTCGCGCTGGATGCGACCCTTGGGCGGCAGGTCGGCGCCCCATGCATCGCGGGGGAGGATCGACAGGCCGGGCATCACCTCGACCGTCAGAACGGGTGAGGGCGAAGGAGCAGCCGAGGCGGTCGGGCCCCCCAGCGCGCCGCCCGTGAGCAGCAGTGCCGACCCGCCGACCACCTCGTCCGCCAGCAACTCGCGTCGGCTCGTCGGCTGGTGATCGCACACGGGCGTGACCCTATGCTGCACACCGGCGGGCGGAGGGCCCGGCACGTCCGTGAGGAGTACAACCATGAGCAGACTGTGCGAGGGCCGCGTGGCCATCGTCACCGGCGCCGGCCGAGGCATCGGCCGCGAGCACGCTCTGAGCCTGGCGTACCACGGTGCCAAGGTCGTGGTGAACGACCTCGGTGGCAACGTGGACGGCAGCGGCGGCGACCTGTCGCCCGCCCAGCAGGTCGTGGAGGAGATCAAGGCGATGGGCGGCGAGGCCGTCGCCAACGGTGACAGCGTGTCGTCGTGGGAGGGCGCACAGCGTCTCATCAACACCGCCGTCGAGACCTTCGGCGACCTGCACGCCGTGGTGAACAACGCCGGCATCCTGCGGGACCGGGTGCTGGTGAACATGACCGAGGAGGAATGGGACGCGGTCATCAACGTGCACCTGAAGGGCACGTTCGCCCCCAGCCGCTGGGCCGCTGCCTACTGGCGCGAACAGAGCAAGGTCGGCAAGCCGGTGTCGGGCCGCATCATCAACACGACGTCGGTGAGCGGCATCTACGGCAACCCGGGCCAGACGAACTACGGCGCTGCCAAGGCCGGCATCGCGGCGTTCACGAACATCGCAGCGCTGGAACTTGGCCGCTACGGCGTGACCGTCAATGCGGTCGGCCCGGTGGCGCTGACCCGCATGACCGAGGGCCTCGGCCCGGCGCCCGAGACCGACGAGGAGCGCGAGGCACGCTCGCCGCGCTGGATCGCCCCGATCGTCACGTGGTTGGCCAGCGAGGAAGCCGCCGGTGTGACCGGCCGGGTCTTCGAGGCGAGCGGTCAGGTGCTGGCCGTGGCCGAGGGCTGGGTGCGCGGCCCGCGCACACAACCGGTCGACGACCCCACTGCGCTCGGCCCGATCGTGGCCGAACTGCTGTCGAACGCCCGCCCGAACAGCGGCATGGACGGCGAGCCCGGCCACTGGCCCCAGACCACCCTGCGTAAGTAAGGAGCACACCATGGCACTGAACCCCGAAGCAGTCGGCAGCGTCGGCGACCTGCGCACGATGCGCTGGACGTCGAAGGACGCCCTGCTCTATGCGGTCGGCATCGGCGCCGGCCAGGCCGACCTGCAGTTCTCGACCGAGAACACCCGCGACGTGCAGCAGGTGGTGTACCCCACCTTCGCAGTCGTGGCGGGCGCCGGCACCCAGTCGGCCGGGGCCAGCGCGATGGGGCAGATCGGCTCGTTCAACTCCGCGATGCTCGTGCACGGATCCCAGGCCATCACCCTGCACCGTCCCATCCCGGTCGTGGCCGAGGCCACCGTGCAGGACAAGGTGGTGGCCATGTACGACAAGGGCAAGGCCGCCGTCGTGGTGATGGAGAACGAGGTGAAGCTGGCATCCGGTGAGCCGCTGTGGAACGCCCGCTCGTCGGTGTTCATCCGTGGGGAGGGCGGCTGGGGCGGCGATCGCGGCCCATCCGGACCGCAGAACGAGCCGCCGGCCGATGCGGCCCCCGACGACGAGATCACGATGCAGACTGCACCGGATCAGGCCTTCGTGTACCGGCTCTCGGGTGACCGCAACCCGCTGCACACCGACCCATCGTTCGCCGCCCTCGGCGGTTTCGACCGGCCGATCCTGCACGGTCTGTGCACCTACGGGTTCACCGGCCGGGCGCTGCTGGGGTCGCTGTGCGACAACGACGTGACGCGGTTCCACCACATCGAGGGTCGCTTTTCGTCGCCGGTGCTGCCGGGCGACGCGCTCACCGTGCGCATCTGGCGCACGGGTGGGGGCGAGGCCGTGTTCACCACGTCGGTGGGCGACCGCGTGGTGATCGACCAGGGCTTGGTGCGCTTCAGCTGATCGGGCGTCCGGCTCGCCGGACCGGGTCAGGCGAACGTGTCGGGGTACGTCACCACCGACACATCGATGCAGGAGATGAACGGGTCGTGGCGCCGGATGGCGGCCCGAGCCCTGTCGGCTGCCCATGTCATCGAGGCGCGGTCGACAGCACTCGCCGGCACCTGCACGGTGGCGTGGATGCGGTTCGGTTCCCGCCGCACGTCGACCATCACGGGCAACGAGTCGATCTCGGAGCGGATGGCCGCGGCATACGCCTGCTCCACCTGTGCGGTGGCCATGGCGCTCGCCGCGGCAAGGCTCGGCAGGCCGTCGGCCTCGTCGAAGGGGTTCACCTCGACAAGCGGCACCCGATGGCCCTGGGCGCACACCCCGCCCATCTCGTGCAGCGAGTGGGCACTGCCGGGCTCGCGGGCCACGATGGCCATGTCGACGGGTGCCCCCATCGGGCAGTCGCCGTGGTCGGCGACACCGCGGCACGGTCCGCCGCGCTCGTCGGTGCACGACAGCACTTCGTGGCCCTCCGCCTCGAGGCCGGAACGCAGCGAGGCGGAGTTGCCGGGGGTGGCTTCGACGAGCAGCAGTCTCATGTGGCCATCCCACCCCCCGACGAGCGGGAAGGGATAGGGACCAACGTCACCGCGTGACGAGCAGTTGCACGACATCGGCCAGCGGCACATCGGTGCGCTCGCCGGTGCGGCGGTCCTTCACCTCGACCACACCGTCGGCGAGGCCGCGCCCCACCACGACGATGGTGGGCACGCCCACCAACTCGGCATCGTTGAACTTCACGCCGGGCGACACGCCCACACGGTCGTCGAGCAGCACCCGCAGACCCGCGGCCTCGCACTGCGCGGCCAGTGCCTCGGCGGCGGGCAGTTGCGGATCGGTGGGCTTGCCGGTGGCGACGATGTGCACGTCGGCCGGCGACACCTCGCGGGGCCACACCAGACCCTTGTCGTCACAGTTCAACTCGGCGATGGCGGCCACGGCGCGCGACACACCGATGCCGTAGGAGCCCATCGTGACGACCCGTGTCTTGCCGTTCTCGTCGAGCACGGTGAGCCCCAGCGATTCGGCGTACTTGCGGCCGAGTTGGAAGATGTGGCCGATCTCGATGCCCCGGGCGATCTCCAGCCCATGCCCGCAGCGCGGGCATGGGTCGCCCCCGTGCACCTCGGCGGCCTCGATGGTGCCGTCGGCGGTGAAGTCCCGGCCGGCCACGAGGTGCATGACGTGCTTGCCGGGTTGGTCGGCGCCGGTGATCCAGGCCGTGCCCTGCACGATGCGCGGGTCGAGCAGGTACCTCACACCTGCGGGCTTGTCCTCGCCCAGCGCGCCCGGCCCGATGTAGCCCTTGGCGAGGTGCGGGTTGGCGGCGAAGTCGTCCTCCGAGAACGGTTCGATCTCGGCCGGCGACACCTGGGCCTCGAGTCGCTTCATGTCGACCTCCCGGTCGCCGGGAACGCCGATGGCGAGCGCGCTCACGCTGCCGTCGGGGTGCTTCAACTTCACCACGAGGTTCTTCAGCGTGACGGCGGCCGTCCACTGGCGGTCGTCGCGGCGCAGGTCGTCGCGCTGGTTGAAGAGGTCGACGAGGGTCTGGATGGTCGGGGTGTCGGGGGTGTCGACCACGCGGGCGGCGGGTGCGCCGTCGAACGCCACGGCCGACGGCGGCGCCACCTGGACGGCCTCGGTGTTCGCGGCATAGTCGCACGACGTGCAACGCACGTAGGTGTCCTCGCCGATGGGCAGTGGCGCGAGGAACTCCTCGCTGGCAGAGCCACCCATGGCGCCGCTCATCGCCGAGACGATCACGTAGGGCAGGCCGAGCCGGTCGAACGTGCGCTGATAGGCCACCCGGTGTTCCTGATAGCTGGCCTCGAGGCCCTCGTCATCGATGTCGAACGAGTAGCTGTCCTTCATGCAGAACTCGCGGGTGCGCAACAGGCCGGCGCGGGGCCGGGCCTCGTCGCGGTACTTCGTCTGGATCTGGTAGATCACGAGCGGCAGGTCCTTGTAGCTGCTGTACAGGTCCTTCACGAGCAGTGTGAACATCTCCTCGTGGGTGGGGGCCAGCAGCATGTCGGCGCCGCGGCGGTCCTTCAGGCGGAACAGGTTGTCGCCGTAGTCGGCCCACCGGCCGGTTG
>JBJTXX010000076.1:0-9172 GCA_046082485.1 Actinomycetota bacterium | reverse complement strand
GCGCGAGCAGGCACGGCGAGCCGAGACCCTGGGCTTCTCGACGCTCTCGGTGGCCGACCACGTCATCGGCCCCGGCCCGGCCCTGAAGCCCACCCGCCACCCGGTGCAGGTCGTGGCGGCCATCCCCGCCATGGCGGTGGCGGCCGAGGCCACCAGCACCATCCGCATCGGTGCACGCGTGCTGTGCGTGGACTACCGCAACCCGGTCGTGCTCGCCAAGGAACTGGCCACGCTCGACTTCTTCTCGGGCGGCCGCCTGGAGGTGGGGCTGGGAGCAGGCTGGCTGCAGAACGAGTACGAGGCGATCGGTGTGCCGTTCGAAGCCGCGGGCACGCGCATCGAACGCCTCGAGGAAACGGTCGGCCTGCTGCGCGCCGCGTTCGCCCAGGGGCAACTCGACGTGCAGGGCGCGCACGTGCACGCCGTGGGCTTCGAGGCCGTGCCCACTCCCGCGGCGATGCCACCGCTGATGATCGGCGGCGGCTCACAGCGGGTGCTCACCCTGGCCGGTCGCCACGCCGACATCGTCAGCCTCAACTTCGACAACTCGTCGGGCCGTCTGGGCGCCGAGGCGTTCGGGTCGGCGACGGCCGAGCGCACCGATGCGAAGATCGGCTGGATCCGCGAGGCCGCCGGCGACCGTTGGCCCGACGTCGAGCTCGAGGTCGGCGCGTACCTGACGGTGGTCGACGACAACCCCGACCTCGCCGCGAACTTCGCCCCCGCCTTCGGCATCTCGCCCGCCGAGGTGCTCGAGCACCCGCACGTGCTGATGGGTTCGGTGGACGCCATCTGCGACCGATTGGTCGAACGCCGGGAGCGTTTCGGCATCAGCTACATCACGTTCTTCTCCGACGCGATGGAAGCCGTGGCGCCGGTGGTGGCCCGCCTGGCCGGCACCTGACGCCACCGTCGACCGGGTTCACGCGGTGCGGGGCGGTACCACCACGGCGATGTTGCCCTCGGTCCACACGATCTCGAGTCGGCGATGGGCGATGCGCCAGCCACCGGCCGTGCGCACCAGACGGTCGTGGTAGCGGCCGGCCACCACGTAGAGCGGGCCGCCCTCGGCAGCGGCCCGAACGTGCTGGGCGTGCAGGTAACACATGCATTCGGCTTCGTCGCCGCGCACCTCCACCATGTGGTTGGTGACCGTGTGCTGGGTGGCGTCGAGCGGCACGATGGCCCGCTGCACGCGAGCGAAGATGGCGGCCCGGTCGGCCAGCAACGGCGAGGCCAGTTCGGCCGTGGCGTCGGGCAGGAACACGTCGTCGAGCAGCGGCCACTGGCGGCTGTCGAGCGCCCAGCAGTAGCGATGCGTGACGTCGATGATCGCCGCCCGGTCGTCCGTTGTGGTCATCGATCGCCCCCCGTCGAAGGCCATGGGCCGGGCTGATCGAACAGACGCAGCAGTTCGTCGTCGTCGGCCTCGACCAGCGCATCGGCCCACGCGTGGAATCGCTGGCACGGCTCTTCGTTGCGGCCGAACAGCACGTGCTGCTTCGCCCCGGTGCGCAGGCCACGCTGGATGCCGTCACAGGTGGCGTAGTCCTCCTCGCGCACGACGTGCAGCAGGAACTCCATCTGCTGCCGCACGAGTTCGCGGCGGGCACCGTCGGCCTCACCCTCCACCAGGAAGTGCTGCACCGTCACCGACGTGTCGGGCGTGGGGCCGGGCAGCAACTGCGAGACCATGTAGATGCGCCCACCTGCCATGAACGGTGCGATCGACACGTGCGGGAACAACGTCCAGATGCCACCGTCGATCTTGCGAACCGGCCAGTCGGCCTCGGGCAGTTGCTCCAACTTCAGCAAGCGGGCATCGGGCGACGTGTTGCGCTGGTGCGGGCCCCATGCATCGCTGATGATGCGGTTCGGGAAGTCGGGTCCGAAGGTCTGCTTGTGCAGGACGGGCAGGTGGTAGAAGTCGAGATAGCCGTCGTAGCAGAGCTTCCAGTTCGGGCCGGTCACCGTCTGGCGGCCCACCACGGTGCAATGTTCGAGTCCGAGGTGCTGCAGCATCGAGTCGTAGCCACACAGGAAGCGGTCGACGTCGAGTTCGCGTCCGGGCACGATGCCGCCCAGCACCAACCCCGCGCGCTCGGCGACCGGCAGCGGCGTGAGGCCGTGGCACGAGGTGTCGAACTCGCCGAACTCGGCGCGGTCCAGCACCCCCACCAGGGCGCCCGCATCGTCGTAGCTCCATGCGTGGTAAGGGCAGGTGAACCGTCGGGCCTCACCGGTGCCCGGGGGCACCACCACTGCGCCACGGTGGCTGCACGTGTTGACGAACGAGCGCAGCACGCCGTCGCCGCCGCGCACCAGCAGCACCGGCACGCCCATCACGTCGATCGACGAGAACGAGTGCGGCTCGCGCAGTTCGCTGCTGAAGCCCAGCACCAGCGGCAGCCTCCGGAAGATGCGGTCGACCTCGAGTTGCCAACGGGCAGGGTCGAGGTAGTTCGCGGCGGGCACCTGCACCACACCCTCGGCCAAGGGAACCGTGCCCGCCCGGGTGTGGGCGATGATGCGCTTGGCCGCCTCGACCAACTGCTGATGGCTCACGTCGGGGAACAGTAACGTCGCCGCGATGGCCGACGATTACGAGGACCTCACCACCTGCGCACTGAGCCCCGAACTGGAGGCCCGCTTGTTGCACGTGCAACGCGAGTGCGTGTTCATGTGGACGAACTCCGACGGCGAGGCCTTCGGCGTCGTGATGGCCGTGCTGCCCAAGGACGGCCGCTTCTGGCTGACCGCCGCCGAACGCCGCAAGCGCATCGCCGCCATCCGCCGCTTCCCGCGCGCCTCGCTGTGCTTCAACAGCACCGGCACGAAGATCGGCCCCGGCAAGACCATCAGCTACAAGGGTTCGTGCACCGTGCACACCGACCGGGAGACGAAGGACTGGTTCTACCCCGAGTTCTCGCGGTGGCTGCACCGCGACGAAGCGGCCGCCGAGGAGTTCCAGCGGTTCCTCGATTCCCCGCACCGCGTGGTCATCGAGTTCGTGCCCGACTACAGCCTCAGCTTCGACGGGGAGCTGATGATGCAGAGGTCGCCCGACGCGAAATGGTGAACCGAGCAGCGTGTTACGTTCACCACCGTCGGCTCCGTGGGGGAAACCGACGGCACAGGGGGTGCACTCATGCAGCAGACGTCCCGCCGCACCGGCGTCGCGGTCATCACCGCGCTCGCACTGCTCGCCGCATGCAGCGGCGGTGACAGCGGCACCGACACCACGCAGATCACGGCAGCACCGCCCGAGACACAGGCACCCGGCAGCAGCGCCGCACCCGACACCTCGGCCGTGCCCGGCAGCGATGCCGCCACGACCGTGCCCGCCAGCGACGACCCCATGGCCGTGTTCCCGTCGCTCGGCGCACCCGCCGGCGACGAGGTGGTGCTGGGCCTCGTGAACACCGAGGGTGTGCCGGGCCTCGACTTCCCCGACATCCGCATCGCCATCCAGGCGAGCGTCGACTACCTGAACCAGCACGGTGGTCTGGGGGACCGGCCGATCCGGCTGGAGACCTGCGTCTCCAAGGGCGCCCCCGAGAGCTCGCAGGCGTGCGCCCAGGAGCTGGTGGGCAAGGGCGTGGAGATGGCCCTGCTGGGCCTCGACCTGTTCCCCGACTACGCCACCTACAAGGCCGCCGGCGTGCCGGTGGTGGGCGTGCTGCCCATCCTGCCACCCGACTACTCGGCCGATGCCCTGTTCCTCACCGGCGGCAACGCCACCACCATGGCGGCCATCGCCCGAGTGGCCAAGGAGCACTTCGCCGCGAAGACGGTGGGCATCGTGAGCGCCGACAACCCCGGTGCCAACAGCAGCGAGACCGCCCTCACCCAGGCGCTCGACAAAGCGGGCATCGCCCACGTGACCGTGAAGGGCGGCGACAACGAGACCGACGCCGGCTTCCAGGGCCTGATGCGCGAGGCAGCGAAGGACAACCCCGACCTGCTCGTGTCGCTGTACAGCGACGCAGGCTGCATCGGCACCATGCGCGGCCGCGCCTCGATGGGTATCGAGATTCCCGTCATCACCACCGGCATCTGCAGTTCGCGCGACGTGCTGGCCGAGGTGGGCGACGACGCCGTGGGCTGGCACTTCGTGGGCGTGCAGGCCGACCAGTCCTCCGCCCCGCAGCGGATCATGCACGACGTCATGGCACCCGCCCTCGGGGTGAGCGCCGACGAGGTCGACAACACCGCGCTGGGGCTGGGCGCCCTCGGGGTCTACGAGATGATGTCGCTGGGCCTGTACGCGCACCTGATGCAACAGGCCGGCACAGCAGTCACGGGCACCGCGTTGTACGACTTCCTGAAGACCTCCACCGACCTGAAGTTGTGGCCGGGCGGCGCGCCCATCGCCTGCGGCAGCAACAGCACCTACCCCAGCGTGTGCTCGTTCTCGTTCCCGTTCGCGAAGTACGAGGCAGGCGGCAAGGTGGTGCCGATGGACGGCCTACAGGCCGTCTCGAGCGCCGAGTACCTGCCCTGACGGTGGCGGGTTGACCGACTACCTCTTCTACCTCCTGCTCGGCAGCGGCGCAGCCGCCATCATCGCCGCGTTCGGGTTGGGGCTGGTGGTGACCCACCAGGGTTCGGGAGTGGTGAACTTCGCCCACGGCGCCATGGCGATGTGGGTGGCCTACGTCTACGCCGACCTCCGGGACGGTGCCTACCCCTTCCCCGTGCCCGGACTGCCCGACCGCTACCACTTCGGTCACGACATCGGCTTCCGCTGGGCATTCCTGCTGGCCGTGCTGACCGCTGCCGTGATCGGTCTGCTGGTGCACCTGCTGGTGTTCCGGCCGCTGCGCCGGGCCCCCTCGCTGGCGAAGGTGGTGGCCAGCATCGGCCTGGTGATCGTGTTCATGACACTGGTCGACCGCCGCTTCGCGGACAAGACCACCATCCGCGTCGGTGCCATCCTGCCCCGCGAGCCGGTGACGCTGTGGGGCGACCTCACCGTGCCACGCGACGGGCTGTGGCTCGCCGCGATCGTGCTGGTCATCGCCGCCGCAGTCTGGCTGATCTCGCGCCACACGCGCCTCGGCCTGATCACCCGTGCCGCCGCCGAGAACGAGAAGGGCGCGGTGCTGCTGGGGTATTCGCCCGACCTGCTCGCGGGTCTCAGTTTCGTGGTGGCCTCCGTGATCGGCGGCGTGGTGGCCGTGCTGGCAGCGCCGATGATCCAGTTGGATTCGGCGGTGTTCACCTTCGGCTATCTCGTGCCTGCGCTGGGTGCGGCGCTCATCGGCCGCTTCCGCTGGGTGTGGCCCACCGTTGCCACCGGGTTCGCGATCGGCATGGTGCAGTCGACGTTCACGAAACTGCAGGGCGACATCAGTTGGTTCCCTCAGTACGGCGCGCGGGAGGGCCTGCCGTTCCTGGTGATCATCGTGGCGATGGTGGTGCTCGGCGAACGGGTGCCCGAACGCGGAGCCGTCGACACGTGGCGACTGCCTGCGGTGCCACCGGCGAAGGTCACGACCCTCACGGTGCTGGCGCCCGTGGTGGCAGCCGTGGCGGGCCTGCTGCTGCTGGGCCCGCTCTGGCGGGCCGCCATTATGACCAGCATCATCGCCACGCTCTTCGCGTTGTCGTTCGTGGTGCTCACCGGTTTCGGCGGCCAGACCTCGCTGGCACAGATGGCGTTCGCCGGAATCGCCGGGTTCGCGCTCTCGAAACTGGGCACGGGCATCGGCATCCCGTTCCCGATCGCCCCGCTCCTGGCCTGTGCCGTGGCCACCGTGTTCGGCGTGGCCGTCGGTTTCCCGGCGTTGCGCGTGCGCGGCACGAACCTGGCCATCGTCACCCTGGCCGGTGGTGTGGCCATCAGCGAGTTCGTGTTCAAGAACCCCACGTTCGTGGGTGATGCCAGCACGGGCGGGGCGAAGGTGCCCCACCCCGCGCTGGGCGGCTGGGACTTCGCGCTCGTGCTCGGCACCAAGAGCAGCCGACCGGTGTTCGGGCTGTTCCTGCTGGCCGTCGTGCTGTTGCTGGCGCTGGCAGTGGCGAACCTGCGGCGCAGCGGCGCGGGTCGCCGCATGCTGGCGGTGCGGTCGAACGAACGGGCGGCCAGTGCCATCGGCATCGACGTGGGCAGGTCGAAGCTGTTGGTGTTCGCGCTCAGCAGCTTTCTCGCCGGCGCGGCCGGATGCCTGATCGCCTACCGGTTCGGCAGCGTCAGCGAGGCCTCGTACGGCACCATCGCCTCGCTGACCGCGCTGGCCATCGCCTATCTCGGTGGCATCACCAGCGTCAGCGGCGCGGTGGCTGCCGGCATCGTGGCGTCCTCCGGAGTCGCGTTCTTCGCGATGGGCAAGGTGTTCGGTGGCCTCGGCCCATGGGAATCGTTCGTGAGCGGCGTGCTGCTGATCGCCGCCGCCGTGGGCAACCCGGAGGGCCTCGCCGGGGCCGTCCGCAAGGCCCGCGGCCGCACCCGCCGCACAGGGGCCACGGCATGAACCCGCTGCTGCAGACATCCGGGCTGTCGGTCACGTTCGGTGGCCTGCGGGCCGTCGACCGCATCGACCTGACGGTTGGGCGCGGCGAGTTGGTGGGGCTGATCGGCCCGAACGGCGCGGGGAAGACCACGCTCATCGACGCGGTCACCGGCTTCGTTCCCGCCTCCGGTCGCATCGTCTTCGACGGCCACGAGGTGGACGGCATGCCGACGCACCGTCGCGCCGCACTGGGCCTGGGCCGCACCTGGCAGTCGCTGGAACTGTTCGACGACCTGACGGTGGAGGAGAACCTGCTGGTGGCAGCCCAGCCCCAGACGGCCACCACCTTCCTGCTCGACCTGGTGCGTCCGGGTCGGGCTCGCACACGCGAGGGCGCGGACTTCGCATTCGACGTGCTGGGCATCGGCCACCTCGCCGCGCGCATGCCCGGCGAGCTCAGCCAGGGCCAGCGCAAGCTCGTGTCGGCGGCCAGGGCACTGGCGGCTCGCCCGACGCTGCTGTGCATGGACGAACCCGCTGCGGGCCTCGACACCGACGAGAGCGCCGAACTGGGTGGGCGCCTGCGCGCCATCGTCGACGCCGGTGTCACCGTGTTGCTGGTGGACCACGACATGCAACTGGTGCTGGGCGTCTGCGATCGCATCCACGTCATCGAATTCGGCCGCACGATCGCCGAGGGCACACCGGCGCAGGTGCAGCGCGACGCCGCCGTGATCGCCGCGTACCTCGGCTCGCCGCAGGCACCCGGCGAGACCGCCGAAGGGGGCGCCGAGTGAGTGCCCTGCAACTGACAGGCCTCATCGCCGGCCATCACGGCGTGCCGGTGGTGCGCGGGCTGCACCTGCGGGTGGAACCCGGCGAGGTGGTCGCACTCCTCGGGCCGAACGGGGCCGGCAAGACCACCACGCTGCTCACCGCCTCGGGGCTGCTGCCGCCGATCGCTGGCGAGGTGCAGGTGCTGGGCCGCAACGTCAACAGCATGCGGGCGCACCAGATCGCCCGACTGGGCGTCGCCCACGTGCCGGAGGACCGCAGCCTGTTCTTCGATCTGACGGTGCACGAGAACCTTCGCCTCGGCAGGGGGTCGGGGAAGGCGGACGTGCAACGCGCGCTCGGTTGGTTCCCCGCGCTCGAGCCGTTGCTGGGGCGCCGGGCGGGCCTGCTGTCGGGCGGCGAGCAACAGATGCTGGCAATGGCCCGGGCGCTCGCGGGGGCACCGCGCCTGCTGATGGTCGACGAGATGAGTCTCGGTCTGGCACCCATCATCGTGCAGCAACTGCTGCCGGTGTTGCGACGCATCGCCACCGACACCGGTGCGGGCGTGCTCGTGGTGGAACAGCACGTGGGCCTGGTGCTCGACATCGCCGACAGCGCCTGTGTGCTCAGCCACGGCAATGTCACCTTCGAGGGCAGCGCCTCCGAGCTGCGCACCGACCGGGAACTGCTGGAACGCAGTTACCTTGGTGCGTCGCCCGGCGCGGGCAACGAGGAGACCCGATGACGAGCAACCTTCTGGACCCTCGACGCTGGCGTGTCGGCAGCAAGATCGCGTTCGCCATCATCGTGCTGGCCGCCGTGCCGGCCGTGGTGCTCACCCAGATGGCGGTGCGGGGCCTGCAGGATCAAGCCGAGGCCGATGGTCGCCGCAGCCTGCGCAGCCTGGCCGAGAGCGTTGCCTCGTCGCTCGATGCCGAGATCCGCGCCAACCTCGATCTCATCCAGGCGATCGCGCTCGACACGCGGGTCGTCTCCTTCGCCGCTTCCACCCAGATCGAGCGGGTGACGCAGCAGCCCGCCATCGACGAGTTGATGGACAACATGAAGGCCACCCACTCGACCGCCGGCGTCTTCTTCGTGCTCGACGCGGAGGGCACGGCGATCAGCACCTCGGACAGGGCGATCCTCGGGAAGAACTACGCATTCCGCACCTACTTCACCAAGGCGATCCGCGGTGAGGTCAACGTCAGCGACGTGTACGTGCCCATCGGCACCACCTCACCGATACCGGGCACCGCCTTCGCCGCACCGATCCGCTCCGGCGGCCGCATCGTCGGCATCGCCGTGATCAAGAGCGATGCGCTCAGCGTGAGCAACGCACTGACGGCACCCGACGGGCTCGAACCGTTCATCGTCGAGAGCACCGGCATCATCAGCTCCCACCCCCGCCAACTGATCCGCCTGCGATCGTTGAAGCCGCTCTCGCCCGAGGCCACCGCCGAGGTTGCCGCAGCGAAGCGTTTCGACGGCGAGGTGCCGGTGCTGCCCACCGACCCTGCCGTGGCCGCGATGGCAGGCAGTCGCGAATCCGGTTTCGCGGTCGGGTCCCTGAACGGTGTCGAGGAAGCCGTCGCCTGGCACCCGCTCGACGACGTCGACTGGGTCGCCGCCGTGAGCGAGCCGAGCGACCGATACTCGGCCAATGCGCTCAAGGTGCGCAACCTCGCCCTGCTGCGCGCCGGCCTGGTGCTGGCGATCGCTCTGCTGGTGGCATACGCAGCCGCCCGAACCCTGGCCAGACCACTTCGCATCCTCACCGAGGCCGCGAAGCGTCTGGCGTCAGGCGGCGAAGCCGACCCGCAACTCGACGAGCGACTCGAGACCGTGGCCGGTCGCCGCGACGACCTCGGCGTGCTCGGCGAGCGGCTGGCCACCGCCACCCGCGAGACACGTGAACGCGAGCGTCGACTCCGTGAGAT
>JBJTXX010000075.1:0-489 GCA_046082485.1 Actinomycetota bacterium | reverse complement strand
TGGGCTCAGGTGCCGCAGTATTCGTCGACGGCGTCACCCGCCGCGTTGTACTCCGAATTCTGCGCGATCTTCTGCATCTCCGGGTCCTGATACGCCTTGACGACGTCGTAGTCGTGCTCCGCGAACTTGTCGGCGAAACGGGTCAGGCCCTCGGTGAGGGTCGTCACGTCGGCGGTGATCTCCTCGGGCGCCAACTCCAGCAACTTGGCGATCGAGGGGCGCACGGTCTCGGTGAACCATGCCTCGAAGTCGGCTGGCGTCGAATCGGGCTTGTCGAACGGCGAGTCGAGTCCACCGAGGCCTGCCTGCAGCGAACAGAAGTCGGTGGCCACGGCGATCTGCTCGGGCGTCAGCGCCACGGCACTCGTCTCGGTGGGTGCCGTGGTCGCGGGTGCAGCCGTGGTGTCGGCCGTCGACGACGACCCGCCGCACCCGGCGATCAGGATGAGTGCGGCCACCGACGTGACCAGGGTGCGACGACGCATGTGC
>JBJTXX010000074.1:0-1210 GCA_046082485.1 Actinomycetota bacterium | reverse complement strand
TTGAACCCGATCAGGGTGGCGTTCGTCGCCGCCGCCAGAGTGATGTCGTTCTCGCTGATCGCGCCGACGCCGCGGTGGACGAAAGCCAGCTTGACCTCGTCGCGCTCCAGTTTGCGGAGGCTCTCTGTGACGGCCTCGAGCGAACCGTGGACGTCGGCCTTGATCACCAGGTTCAAGGTGGCAACCTCACCACTCTGGATCTGGCTGAAGATGTCTTCCAGCTTCACGCCACGCTGCACGCGGGCATCACCACGCTGGTTCTTCAGGCGCTGACGCTGCTCTCGCGCCTCGGCCACGGTGCGAGCCGTCTTCTCGTCGTCGGACGAGCGGAACTCGTCGCCGGCGTTCGGCACGCTCTGCAGACCGAGCACCTGCACAGGGGTGCTGGGGCCGGCGGACTTCACCTGCTGGCCCTTGTCGTCGATCATTGCGCGAACGCGGCCCCACGCGGCACCGGCCACGATCGGGTCACCGACCTTCAGTTCGCCCTTGTCGACCAGGATGGTGGCAACCGGGCCACGGCCGATGTCGAGGTTGGCTTCCAGCACCACGCCCTTGGCGCGGCCCGTGGGGTTGGCCGTCAGTTCCTCGAGTTCGGCCACCACCAGCAACTGCTCGAGCATCTCGTCGACGCCGATGTTCTGGGCCGCGGCCATCTCGACCACGATGGTGTCGCCGCCCCAGGCCTCGGGCACCAGCTCGTGCTCGGCCAGCTGGGCCAGCACGCGTTGCGGGTCGGCGTTCTCCTTGTCGATCTTGTTCAGGGCCACCACGATCGGCACCTCGGCCGCCTTGGCGTGGTTGATGGCCTCGATCGTCTGAGGCATGACACCGTCGTCGGCCGCCACCATCAACACGACGATGTCGGTGACCTGAGCACCACGGGCACGCATCTTCGTGAACGCTGCGTGGCCCGGGGTATCGAGGAAGGTGATCTTCCTGCCGTGCTGATCGACCTGGTAGGCACCGATGTGCTGGGTGATGCCACCGGCCTCACCCGCCACCACGTTGGCGTTGCGGATCCTGTCGAGCAGCGTCGTCTTGCCGTGGTCGACGTGGCCCATCACGGTGATCACCGGCGGGCGCAACTGCTGCAGCGCCTCGTCGTCGTCATCGCTGTCGTCGAACAGCGCCTGCAGTTCCATTTCCTCCTGCTGTCCGGCTTCCACCAGCAACAGGTCGGCACCGACCTCGAGCGCGAACAACTCCA